>NZ_JARGEJ010000020.1:0-71629 GCF_029211245.1 Robertmurraya sp. DFI.2.37
ATTTTCTTTGTAAAACTTAGTTCCATAGTAGAGGCAAGGTTTAAGGGGTGAAAGAGGGCGTGAGGTCAAGTGGGAGAAGGGATTGAGGGGATGTAGGAGCTTTGTAAGGGAGAGTTCCAAGGGCATAGTTTTTGTAGATTTGGAATAAAGTCGCGAAGCTTTTCCCCTTTAGATATGATTGTCTAAAGGGGTGTTTTTATGTCGAAAAGAAAAATTAGATGAAGTAAAAGACTTACTAAATTTAAAGAATAAACAAATGGAAAAACATTTAGATATATTGATTAAGTATAAGTTACTTGATGAACCAGAAGAAAGTTATGAGTATCGAGGGTATATAAGTAATTTTAATCAGGTTGATGGATGGCCAATGTGGAAAGATATTAAAGAATATTGCAAGAAGAAATCAATAGTTTTATATTCTGTAGTTTATGATTTGAACTTTAAGTTATTAGATTAAGGTTAAAAACATTCAATCTTTTTTATAAGAACTAACTCCACTTTAAAACCCAATTCATTCATTTTGGTCAGTCTTTGTTCAAAATAAATGGGTTTCTATTTATATAAAATCAATGTTTACAGCTCTCTTTTAATCAAACTTTATTTCAAACCTACAGAATAGACGAAAATTGCGATTTATTCTTGATTCAATTTTCTTATCTTATCTTTGTGTGATGTAAATTGTTAAAAATAATAGTAAGACTAAAAATCGATGATAGTATAGTGCTGAATAACAATCCTTTAATTACATTTTGATTAAACAGTTGTACCAACCTTTTAAGTTTAATCAGTATTAATATTCATTTGTAAGTCTATTTTAATTCGGATTGCGAACTAAGCAGTTTTATTCAACTAACGTTGCAACTTAGTTTAGTATCCATTTTAATGATTATTCATAACACTATAAAGGATACGAATATAAATCGTTTATGGAAATATATTAAATAAATTTTCCTTGACTTGGTGTTCACTCCAAGTAGTAATCTGTGTTTACTATCGGAAACACAGAAAGGAAGAATAAAATGAACGAACAAAATAAAGTGGTATTGATTACAGGAGCTAACTCTGGGATTGGATTGGAACTGACGAAAAAGATGCTATCTCAAGGATGGGAAGTAATTGTTGTAATTCGTTCTGACTTTCTAAATGATCAACCAATAATTATTGATGCTCTTAAAAAGAAGCTATTAAGAGTGTATAAAGCTGATTTAGCCGAATTCTCCAGCCTTAGAAACGTACTTAGCCAGATTAAGAAAAGCGAGACCAAAATTGACTTGATTTTTAACAATGCAGGAGTCAGTTTTGCTGAATACAAATATTCCAGACAAGGGCGTGAAATTCATTTTGAAGTTAATACATTAGTGCCTTATATCGTTACAATGGAACTTAAAGAACTGTTACTACAGGGGCAGGAGAAAACGATCATCAATACGTCTTCCAATTCTTTATTATTTTTGAAGCAATTTGACTTAAATACAGTAATCGATCCTAAGACAATTCCATTTAAAAAGATTATAGGTCCATATGCGAACAGTAAATTAGCCCTGTCCCTGTGGACGAATGGAATTGCTCCGAAGCTATTGACCGAGGGAATAAAAATTCGCAGTGTCTGCCCAGGACCAAACAGGACGAAGTTGACCAAAGGAAAAAGAATGCCCAGTTATATTCTTCCAATAAGGAACCTTATTTTTTCTCCTCCAAGCAAAGGGGCATCTCGCTTATATGAAGCTGCTTTCAATTTCAACAACGAAATTACCGGGATTTTTGTAAACAAGGGCAAAGAAACTGCAATCAAATTCTCTGGTTATGAGGAACAAGTACTTAATCAACTGATAGATATTTACCAAAACGAGTTTCTCGTTTAGATTTTAATTAATCTATCTGTAAACAAAATTAGTAGGTGATGATTTGAATGCTTATTCTATCAAGCAAGCTTCCAAGAAAACCGGATTAACTGAAGATGCGATCCGCTATTATGAAAAAATCGGATTGCTTCCTTATGCAAAAAGAAAACGAAATGGACATCGAATATACGATGAAGAAGACATAGAGCTAATGGAACTGATCATTTGTCTGAAAAAAACAGGAATGTCATTAAATGAGATGAAAAATATTTTACAATATCCTGTAAAATATAAACTTAGTTCTGTTCCCGAATTAAAAAGAACCCTTTTAGAATATAAAGAAAAAGTTATGAATCAAATACACGATCTTCAACGTATTGTGGAGTTTATTGATTCTAAGCTAGAAAACGATGAGACCCTTTTTCGGCCTCAAAAAAATAAAGGTAACAAAAACGGTTAGTGTATGACTGATATTTTAACTGTAGTTAAGGTATGAAGCTGCCCCTTATGGGCTATTACTTATTATTTTGTTTAAATCAATATGTTCTTATTGCACTAACGGGGGCGTTAGTTGGCTATGGAGCTAGAAATAATCAAACTTTCTTATAAAATAATCTAACATAGTTATTAAAAGGAAATACATTTTGTTCAATCTTTCTTCAAAAAATGTATTTTTTGTATCCGTTGTTAAATAAGGAGTCAATTGTTTATTGCAAAATAGAAGTGCAGAGCTTTGCAAGAGGAAAATGCAGAGTTCTGCACTATTTTTATAGGCATGGAAAATAAAAAAAGACTTGCTAGTCACCCCAAGTCCCTCTACTGTAATTGGTGTCGAATCAACTTAGAGTGGAGGAAAAGAAAGGATGCTAGCAATGTCTGATATTAATTGTATCAAACACTTAAGAAACAACAAAGGTTTACCTATTACCAAAATACAACATACATTAAATATAAACTGGAGAACAGTAAAGAAGTATGCAGATGAGGAGCAATTACCAACAACAAAGATCTCTCCTAAAAAGGGAATGATGCATGATGAGAACTGGGGAGAAATTGTTTCGGATTGGCTTTTTGAGGATTCCAAATTAAGAAGAAAAGAAAGAAGAACTAAAAAGAAATTATTCCAAGAACTACAGGAGTTAGGATTCAAGGGGTCCTATCGGACTCTAGGCTATTTTGTTCAAGATTGGAACAATACCCATCACCATGAAAAAGAAAAAGGCTTTGAACTTTCACAAAGCATTCTTAATCCCTAAGCTTATGTTTTTCTTTAGAGCTAATACCATAGGAAAACTCATTGCAGCTCTTAATACAATCCCTAAAAGATGTTTAATAGAACAATTTAGATAGGTTATAAAAGCATATTGTCAAAAAGGACAATTTGCTTTATTATTCTTATTGATAATGATAATCAATTACAATTACTAAACAGGTGGGATGCGCAACTTTGAAGTATCTGTTTTTGTGAATGAATGTCTGAAATGAAGTGGGTAAAGAGCCAACTGAAAAATACAAGGAGATAAAATCAATGGACAAAAAAATTCTTTTTATAAGCATAATGGCACTTTTGATTATTGGGTTATTAAGTGCTTGTGGCAATGATACAGAAAAAACAGATGAGGCTGCTTCTGAATCTGAAGCTAAAACAAGAGTATATCAAGCTGAAAATGGAGATGTGGAAATTCCTGTTGAGCCTAAAAGAGTTGCCGTTTTAGCACATATTTATGTTGGGAATGTTTTAAAGCTTGGTGTTACCCCTGTAGCGGTGAATGAGTGGGTAAAGGGAAATAAATTTTTCGGTGATCAACTGGAAGAGGCTGAAGTTGTGCCGGATGGGGCGATTGAGAAATTAATCGAACTGGAACCAGATTTAATCATTACGTTTACAAATGACCAAAATATAAAGAAATATTCTGAGATTGCCCCTGTAGTTGCATTAACAAATACGAATTATGATTATCTTGAGCAGCATCTTGAAATTGGGGAAATTTTAGGAAAAGAAAAAGAAGCACAAGTGTGGGTTGATGAATGGAATACAAAGGCAGCAGAAGCAAAGGAAAAGGTCAAAGCTGCGATTGGCGAAGATGCAACCGTTTTGGTTATTGAGCAGGTTGAAAAGGTAACTTACATTTATGGACAGAACTGGGGCCGTGGCACAGAGGTAATGTACCAAGCTTTAGGAATCAAAGCGCCTGAAAAAGTAAAAACTGACGTGTTCGGACCTGGATATAAAGCGATTTCACCAGAGGTTATTTCTGATTATGCAGCAGATTATATATTTGTTGGCGTAGGCGAGGATGCTGCAGACCCGTCCTTTACTCAAACAAGTGTGTGGAAGGAACTACCTGCTGTTAAGAACGGGAATGTCTTCAAATTTGATTCAGAATCTTTTTGGTTTAACGACGCAATTACACTGGAACATCAACTAGAGTTTGTAGTGGATTCTTTAACGAAAAAATAATCATCAATAAAACGGCAGCCAAACGGCTGCCGTTCTTGCATGTTAACGATTCTTGAAGATTGCTCTTTTGTTATCGTACCTTTATAGCCATCAATAAAGATATGGCTCATTGAATGGTTCAATAAATAAAGTCATTGGGAAAGTGTACAAAATAGTGAATAGTTTTAAATGGCATTGTACCATGGTAATTTTTGTAGCTTTAAAATAAAGCTTGATCAAAAACAACTCGCAAACCCACAATTCACATGAAATTAAAGAAGGCGTTTTGAAAATAATTTGATCAAGAGGATTCTTTCTTTAATGCTGAAAAGAATTTTTTATAAGGTATACTTGTTTTTACTTGTGCTACTTAATAGTCGTGCTGGATAGCAGGATGATTTATATTGTTCAATATTCTTAAAGTTGTTTCTTATTAAAGCTATCTAAAAGAGTGTATCCAAAAGCAATTCCTCCAATTATCCCTAATGGTATATTTGCATTTTCTACTAATACATGGCCTAATGGTAATGAAGTTCCAAACGGAAGCATAAAATATAGCAAATATATTTGTGAAACGTATATACATGGGATTCCTATAGCTACAAACTTTACCCAATCTATTGATCTTTCTAATTGTTTTCTCTTAAACTCTAATATTAACTTAGGAAATCTTATTATCATTCCGACCAGTATGGGAAAGAGTGAATACCAGTATTTCCCAATTTCGTTATTTTCCATATGATCTATTTGTAGGCTATATCCCAAGAATACAATAATTCCAATGGATATAGTAATAATAAAATAATAAATAAATCGTTTCATTTAAACCTCCTATATAACTAGTATATATTAAGTACACATATTGTCTGATTGAAAGGTTAAATTTAGCTAATGGGTTTAGTGAGTAGTACTATTGACTTATTAAAAAAATCAAAATGACTTTGAGGTGTTAAAGGAAAATACCCATTTACTACTTCCTCGATTTATAGTGACCTTCGGAGTAGCCCCAAATAAAGACCTGCCACAACATTGATGAACTGCAGGTCAACTGCCAAGGCGTATGGAGTATGTTGTATTTACATTAATTGTGTTTTCTCTATTGCCTGTCCCACCGCCAAGTGCACCTCCTTGCTGTGTAAGGTAAACGCTCCGATCAGTGAATGAAATTCCTGATGTTAAAGCTTGCCAACCACCACTAACAGAATCCCATCTTACATACGTTCCCCCAGAACCGTTCACATTTGTGTAATAAAATGTAATATACCCTCTAGCTGAATAGGTTGGGTCAGTTACATTGTCGTAGTGAGTGCCACCACTACTTAAAATTTCAAGCTCGTTTTGGTTATCTGATAATTGTCCTTCCTCAACCACCGCAAAAAAAGTTGATGCAAATGACTGCTCGACAGTCCCATCTTGATAAATTGTTGTTTTTAGTAATATTCTTTTGCCTCATAAACTTCAAGTTCTTCTACTGCCGTTTTCCCAACACTTTCTAAACTAGCGCTATCGATTATTCTATTATCTGATAGTTCAGAAGCATTATTTAATTTTTCTGCCTTTTCAAATAGAGTATCGAGGTTATTAATTTTCTCTGCTATATACAAAACTCTTTCATCATTACTTTGGCCTTTTTTGGCTGATAGGGGTAAATTAATAGAAATTAGTAAAATAAAACAAACTGTAAAAATTATTAATTTTTTCATTTGTGTTCTTCCTTTCCATTTCAAATTTAAAGTAGAGTTTTTTTATTCTTTAACATTAGTTCAAAACACCTCCTTTGTGAAAATATTCGATATTTTTAAAAAATACCCTTTTTTTGTAAAAAATACAAATTTCAGACTTTAAACAAAGTCTATTTTATTTCATGTGAATAGTCTCCATAACCCCCAGGTCTATTTGTGTTTTTTTAGCGGTTATTCATTTCGTTCATACTCCTTATCTTTTTCATGGTGATGCGTATTGTTGGAAAAAAGAGAGCGTGTAATAGCGAAAGAGGTCGTGAGTGTGGCAAATGGATTTAATAAAGAATGGACTATCTAAGCTGATTACTATTTAGTCAATTGGGATTGAAATTGGGAAACACTCCTACTTCAGAAGCATTTAAATTTATTGCTGTAATCTAAACGCCTTATTAAGTAATAAGTGGATGATATACTAACTGTTAAGTCAATCTTTAAAATTTATTTTGAAACTGAGACCGGCTTTAATGTAATCTAAAATGGAACACATGAAAGAAATATTATAGGTCAGAGAATTCAAAAAGACGAAAAGAAGGATATTATTTATTAGAATATAATGGACAAGATTATTTAGGAGTTTTCGAGACATTCGAAGGAACCACTAATTTAAAATTGATAATTAAGGGAAGTATGAAGAAGTAATAAGATAATAGGCTAACAGTTAAAAAAAATCTCATAACCACAACCTATCTGATGTTACAATGATTATTCAAATTAGTGGAATAAAAAAGGACTGGTTGGGTAAGAGTGAAGTCAGAATAACTTCACTCTAAAGGTTGTATTATATAGACCTTGGAAAAGAACGTTTTTTCCTGAAGCCCCACAAAATGAAGGAAATAATAAGTGATACAATCGCATAAAAAACTGCCCACCCAAAAATACTTAGCCAGCCCACATTGTAAATGAATGGAATCACTACTGTTGGGATGTTAAGCATAAAAAATATGATTACAGGTGCCATCAAATACCTTTTAAATTTAATTGTGCAAAGTAAGGAAATAAAGATGGTTAAAATGGGTGCTAAGATTAAGTACATTGGAATTTCCCACATTAATATCACCCCCTCGTTTATTGTTAAACTGCCCATCTACTTGAAGAAGAAGCATCTCTTCTAGAAGGTACCTCTTAATTATATAATTCAATCATTTATGCTTTGATACCTTCCTCCGCTAAATCGTTGTATAAGTTTAAAACTAAAAAAAGAAATTTTTCTTAGAGGATCATTCCTGTTATTTTGAGGACAACACATCAATAAAAATCGATGATAATAAAAAAATGGGCCGCTATGAGTCCGGTTGAAACCGAAACCATACCAGCCAATGAAAAGTATAATAAAACGCTTACTAATCAAGTTACTTCATATGTAGGTACCTCTTTATTTTCCTGTTTCCATTGTTCGTACCATTCTGTAATAAAAGGGCTAGGTTGTTCAAGTAGTTCTGTCTGCATTAATTCTTTTAGGCGCACGTATTGCTGATGAACAGAAGCTCTCTTGCCTTTGACTGCAAAAATTTTCATCAGCCATAAAGAAGCTTCTTCTTCCAGAGGATAACGAGAACAAACATCTAGAGATCGAGCAGTCGCTTTTTCCCATTCCTGTTGAGAATAATGCCAGGCGATGAGTTTGTAGGATAATTGCAGCCATTGTACTTGCAGCCTTTGTCGTTCATTTTCTGTCCAAATATAATCATACCCTTGTAAATAATCGCCATTCACTAAGTCAGCCGCTTCTTCGTAATCACGGACCGTTGCATCATTTAATGGCAAATCCGTTTGAATCAGTCGTTCAAACTGTTCCACATCCAGCTGAATATGTTTAAGTGTTAAAATATATCCTTCTGATACTCTTTCGATTTTGAAATATCGAGCGTAAGGCGCTAATGTTTTGCGCATATTGTATACAGCCGAATATAGCTGCTGAAATGCTTTGTCGAGATCGAGATCCCACCATAGTAGCTCGACTAATTCCGTTTTATGGACCACCTGACCCCGATGTTGAACCAAGTAAAAAAAGAGCTGCTGTACTTTGGCTGTTCTCCATCGAAGGGTTAGTAGCTTTCCTTCTTCGTCGAAAATGGCTCCCTGCTGAAACAAATTCATATGTAGAATACCTGTTTGTTTCGTCGGAGGTGAGTCAGTCTTCCGATTGAAAGCACGTTGAACGGTGTTGAGCAAACGTTATTTGGTGACGGGTTTCAAAACATAATCAAGCGCATTCAGTTCGAAAGCACGGATAGCATAATCATGATGAGCGGTGATAAACACAATTTGCAGATCAGGTTTGTTCTCGAGGAGCAATTCAGCAAGCTCGATCCCGTTTATGAGGGGAATGTGAATATCGAGAAATACAAGATCGACGTCGTTCGTTTCAATGGCTTTTTTTCCAGCAATCGGATCTTTAAACTTACCTATGATTTGTAAGCCTTCGATATCGGACAGTTGGTACTCCAAATATTGTAAGGCAAATAATTCGTCGTCAATTAAAATTGTTTTCACCATATTCACCTTTTTAAATATAATTTTATTCCTTTATTATAGCATCCGAAAGGGAAACAGCAAACATTTCAAATAGTTTGATAGTTTGCTATTGTTTCTCTTTTTTTATAAATCTTTTTGATCAGTCTAGCAATTGTATAGTTTTTGTATAGAACGATGTAGTATCTTGTAGGAATGTGTTGCATAGTGTCACGTTATGCAAGACTATTACAAAAATAAGCAAAGGGGATGGGAATGTAGTTATGATTTGGCATCAAAAGCGACAAAAAAAGCTGTCGAAAATCCTTCTGATTTTCTTATCTATACTACTTGTTATAAGCGGGATTCCATTTGCAGG
This sequence comes from Robertmurraya sp. DFI.2.37, assembly GCF_029211245.1. NCBI lineage: Bacteria > Bacillati > Bacillota > Bacilli > Caryophanales > Bacillaceae > Robertmurraya > Robertmurraya sp. DFI.2.37. Next base: position 8,854 of record NZ_JARGEJ010000020.1, read on the forward strand.
TAGTGAAGGTACTACTGTGCAAGCAGCAAATGGGACAGACAAAACGTCTGTGTTCATGACAGCTAATTCGACCTTTCCGGTGGAAGTGACTCAGGGTGGCAATCAAATTGCACCAGGTGGAACGATCCAAGGAAGACAGCAATTCACGCTGAAATCGGAAGGCTTGAAGATTCCGGTAAATGGTGATGATCCGGATCCGACCAACGCGGATCCTGAACAGTACATCCAGAAAGGTGACTGGATTGAACTGAAAAGAGAAGACCATTTCAAGGAAGTAGTGCTGCCGACAGCTACTAGAACCCTGATGGCACAGACTGAATCAGGGATAAAAACACTTGGTACCGCCTATTTTACGCCAAATAGCATTAGAATTTTATTTAACGGCGATGATAGCTTTTTCAATGGTATCGGCCGAAGTGTAGTTTTTAGTTTTGATACTACTGCCGATGCTGATGTAACGGGAATGGGGTATGGTGACACAAAGCCTATCACAATTTTTGGTGGTGCTTATCAGCTTAAAAACCCAGATGTTACAGCAGGGTACAGTATTAATTTATCCTCACCAGGAATGATCAGGTGGGATCAGTATGGTTATCGTGGAATTCAACCTGCGCAATTTATTGAGGGAGCGATTACTTGGCAGTCAACCGTATCTTCTTTTGATCAGTATGACACCAAAATCATACTGCCTCTAGACGGAAAGACATTTTATACAAATCCTGCCTCTTATAGTAATGTTAAAGGGATCTATGTACCTGGTTCATTCAAAGTAAATGGACAAGCTGTAACACCAGATATTGGGGCAGACGGATCACTAGCCTATACTTTCCCAGAGGGAACAGGTGAAAATCCGCAGGTTGAATATAAAACATGGATTCCAAAGGAATCCTATTATTACGAATATCGGAATCCACCAGGCAATCTTGGCCGCAGTTATCGGGTCATGAACGGTCAAGTGGAATTAAGACAAGGCAGTGACGTACTAGCAAGAGCTGGTCAGGAGATTTCTTTTGCTCCAGACTGGATTCAAGCCAGTGCCTCATATGATCACCCTAATGAAACCATCACATGGAAAGTTACTGTTAACCAATACAACAAAAAGGGATTAAAGGACTTTACGATTACAAATGCTTTGCCTGCTGGGTTGGAGTTCATCTCAGCGACATGGCAAACATGGGTGGATGGCACTGCATCTGAGGTACAATCCATTACACCGGATAATAACAGTGTTTATTCCTTTGGAGATATTGATGGTAAAGTGGAACTAGTGATTAAGACCAAGGTGAAGGAAGGTTCAGATTTCAGAATTGACCCACGTGCTAACTGGAATTTGGCTACACCAGGTGGTATTCAGAACAATGATGCAACGACCGGTACAAGGCCTAACGCAGTAACTGACGAAGCAATTGTTACAATCGGTGCACATACTTTTACAAAAAGTGGTTCTATTTCAATGGAGTCATACAATCTTGGCGCTATTACGTGGACTGTTAACCTGACTCCACAATATGCTTTGCCGGATGCAGCGGTTTACGATGTGCTTGTGCATGGCGGAGATTTGAACGTTTTGGATCATGCAGTGGATGCGACTGGTGAGGTGAGTGCAGAAACCATTGCAAAAATTAAAGCAAATGTTACAACAGGACAGCTGTGGAAGAAGTATCATGAGGGAACCTTGAGGGGCGTGACCAATGCATCTGGATTGACAATGAAGTCGATTCCTTTGACAGTGAACGGGGAAGTGGTAGCGGATTTAATTAAAGTGACAGGCTTCACGAACACGCAACCGACATCTTTCAGCTTCCGTGCACTGGAAACCAATCTGGATATCCTCTTTAGGCAGGATAATAGCTTAGGCAAAAGACGCACGAATCGAGCATTGTTATTTGATGGAGATGCTGTAAAATTAGCAGAAAATGGTATCGATCTTCACCTGCGTATGTTGAATAAAGACATGCTTACAGCATCCTACCCTATTAGGAGTAACGGAACGGCTGACACATGGTATATCCCGAACAATATTAGCCGCTATATTGGTTATGACAGTTCGTCAAGAGGTGATGAGTACACCTTAGCTGGTTATGATCAAGAGACAAAAACCGTTACCTTCCGCCTAGGCGTCAATATGCCGGGCTATAATACGGAGGAAATGGCAAAAACAGGCGAAAGCAGGACCATCACCAATGTGAAGCTGGTTGACACATTGCCGGAGGGGTGGGAGTTCGTTCCATTTTCTGAGGAAAAGGATTTTGAACTTTGGAAAGGCTATTCGGACAATGGCAGCGGAACTGGATATGGATTCCGAAATAATGCCTTATCCATAATCGAGCCGGACGACCCAGCTCATGTTGTAAGTTTCTCCCATAATGGCAACATAGGCACCTTCGACTTCTCAAAGCTGGAAAGTCCTTATGTTATTTTGGTAAAGGCAAGACCTTCCAATTCAGCTTTGGAGAAATATTTGGAGGAATATACTACAGATGGTACAGACAAGCAGGTGCTTTACAACCAAGCTGATCTCCACATGACATGGGGTGGAGAGGAAAAGGTTGTATCCGAGCAACGCAAAATTATTGTACCTATTCAAACCCTAGGGAAATCGGTAACAAAGCCAACTCCAGGGGTGCTGGAATGGACGGTGAATTATTCTCCACCGTTCAACATGGAGCAAGGTGTTTATTTACAAGATACGATCGGTGCTAACATAAACCTGCGCTATGATCTAGATGGAAAGCTTGTGCTGACCGCGCCAAGTATGGCCGTTTATCCAGCTAAGCAAACAGCAAGCGGTGCTTTGGAAAGAGTTGGAGAAGCGCTGGATCTTGCAGACCCGAACTCTGAAGTTCAAGTAGAAGCTGTACCAGGTGCAGATGGTACGACTGTTTTAACGTTTAAAATGGCTGATCCTAATAAGTTCTATCAGTTTGTATACCAGACGGAGGTTGACCCATCTAAGGCGAAAGCGGGCGACAAAATGGGCAACAAGGTAGAAATTATGGGTGATGATAAATTGAAGTCCATCAGTGCTACAAGTGAGAGCACTTTGGATAGTTCAGATGTCGCGGGAAGCTCAGCATCGAATGCACTGCTGCCACTGAAGAAGGTTGACCCCAACGGCAACCCGCTGCAGGGGGTACAGTTTACACTGTATAAGAAAGAAGATGGAACGGAAGCTGCCAAAGGAACAACCAATAACGGAGGGCTTTTAAATCTACTATTCCCGGATCCAGGCTATTATGAGCTAAAGGAAACGTATATTGACACGGATACTTGGCTGCCAATTACCCATGTCTATCAGGTATATGTAGGAAATACGCCAGGAAAGCCTATTTGGGTAGATGGAGTATACGTAACTAGTAATAATCCATTGGTCGTACCAACCCCGGCTCAAGGCAACCTTACCATCAGTAACACTGTACAAGGCAATGCTGGAGATAAGAACAAGCTGTTTGATTTTACAGTAGAAATAAAAGGCGATGATGCAGCTGAAGAATATTCCTACACCAAATCAGATGGAACAGTGGGTAAGTTCAAAAATGGCGACACCATTCAACTGAAAGATGGAGAATCTATCGTCATAAAGCAGCTGCTTGCAGGTCTTACGTATACTGTGACCGAGACGGACTATAGTAGTGAGGGCTATACAACAGATCCGACGACTCTAAAGTATACTGGCACGATTGAAAATAATGGTGATCATAGAGCGGACTTTGTCAATACACGAGAACTTTTCGGTAACTTGCTAATAGGGAATACTGTAACAGGAAACGGCGGAGATAAGAATAAGCCGTTTGAATTTACAGTTAAATTCAATGGCGAAGGTGCAGATGGCGAATATTCTTATATCAAGTCTGATGGCGGGCAAGGAAAGATAAAAAGTGAAGATGTCCTCTCTTTGAAAGATGGGGAGACGATCACAATATTTAGCTTGCCGAAGGGTATGAACTATGTTGTAACCGAGGCGGATTATAGCAGTGAAGGCTATGCTACGCGTCCTGAAAGCAAAAAGCTTACGGGTGCTATTATCGGAAATGAAACTACTGAAGCCAGATTTGTGAATAACCGTCAGTTACCTGGGACTCTTGAGCTTAAAACGAAGGCTGCTGATGATTTAGGAAGACCGAAAGATTCAGCAAAGGTACCTGGTGATGGATTGCATCCAGCAAAATTGATTGCCACACTTGTTGATGATGAGGGCAAACCGTATGCGGATGCAGAAATTACGTTTAGAGACAAAGATGGCAATGAAGTTGGAAAAGCAATGACCGATCAAACCGGAACTGCGGAAATTTCATATCAACCGGATAAGGTGACGGATAACACCGAAAAAGTATATCCATTCACAGCAACTACTACCGCTAAAAGTCCTTCGGGGATTCCTTATGAGGAATCTAACGAAGTGACCGTAATTGCAACTCCGGCGGTACTGGTTGGTATTCTGCGAAACAACAACACCGGTGAGGTGATTCCAAACGCAGAAATTATAGTGAAAAATGTAAAAACCGAAGAAGAAGTGATTATAAAAACCGATGAAAATGGTGGATATCGCTATCCTGTAAACAGAGATGAAGAATATACCATTACTTACAATAAAATGGTAAACATCGGTGGTGTTGAAACACCAGTTCCATTCACGCAAAAGGCGGATACGGAGGACAGTATTATCGCAGAGGGTAAGGAGATTCCGGCAGACATTGCGGGAGTAGGAATTGTACTCTTTAAGCAACCTGATGGAAAATCTTCTATGATACAAAATCAGTTTGCTGAAACTCTGAAACTTTACCTAAAGGATGAGTCAGGAAATTATATTATGGATGCGTCTGGAAATCCTAAGGCCTTTCCTTTAAATTCTACGTATGGTACTTTCTCTGCTGAGGGGTTAAGTGAACAAACCTATAGCATGGAAGTTCGTTATGAATTTGAAGCAGGTAAGGAACTGGTTATCAGCAAAGCGGAACTGAATATTAAGGCGAATGGCGAACTAAATATTTCAGAAGTGTTAGTTGATCCTTATGGAACGATTACCGATCAAGCTACAGGTGAGGTAATTGAAGGGGCAGAAGTAACGCTGTATTATGCAGATACACAAAGAAACAGAGACAATGGCATTGTTCCAGATACAAAAGTAACCTTGCCTGAAATTCCTGGTTTTGCTCCTAATGACAACGCTAGTCCAACTCAGAAAAGTGATAGAACTGGATTCTATGCCTACATGGTGTACCCGCATACGGATTACTATTTAATTGTAACTAAAGCAGGGTATAAGAGATATACCAGTGATACTATTTCGGTTGAGGAGGATATCGTACGTTATGATATCCAATTAGTGAAAGAAAGCTCTAGTGGCGGAAGTGGCGGATCCGGAGGAAGTGGTGGAACCGGAGGAAACGACGGTCCAGGAGGAAATGATGGAACCGGAGGAGATGACGGTCCAGGAGGAAATGACGGTCCAGGAGGAAATGATGGAACCGGAGGAAACGACGGTCCAGGAGGAAATGATGGAACCGGAGGAAACGACGGTCCAGGAGGAAACGATGGAACCGGAGGAAACGACGGTCCAGGAGGAAATGATGGAACCGGAGGAAACGACGGTCCAGGAGGAAATGATGGAACCGGAGGAAATGCCGGTCCAGGAGGAAACGACGGCACCGGAGGAAATACCGGAACTGGAGGAAACAACGGAACCGGAGTTAATAAAGGAATGGGAAGTAAAAAAGGAACTGATAACAATAAATTGGATGATGTTCCGAAAACAGGAGATGACCGCCCATCCCTAACTTTCTATATGATTTTGGCTCTTATTTCCTTGATTACACTTTATCTCTGTCTACCAAAAAGCAGGAAGAAAAAATATATGTAATACAAAAGGAAAGGTGGTAAGGAAAAATGGGAAAAATAAAAAAAGTTCTTATTATCCTTTCTACTCTTCTCCTCGTTTTTTCTCTTGCAATGATTGCAAGTAGTATTCAAAGTGATTATCAGGCTAAGAGGCAACTCGAAGAATTGGCTAGGCTGAAGGAATCAGGCGTAGGCGGGGATGTGGTGACATCCCTGCCTTCTGCTATGCTCCCGGAGTTTCAGGAGCTTTATAGACGAAACTCGGATATCGTTGGATGGCTGAAAATTGACGGCACAAGAATTGACTATCCAGTCATGCAGAATCCACAAGATACGGATTACTATCTTAGTCATGACTTTGATAAAAAGAAAAATAAAAATGGACTCCTCTTTTTAGATGAACACAGTCATATCAACGATTCAAACATTTTGCTAATCCATGGACATCACATAAAAAGTGGTTTGATGTTTGCAGACTTAATGAAGTACAAAGATGAAAGCTTTTTTAAGGAGCATACTACGTTTCAGTTCAGTACACTTTATGAAAAGTCAGAGTATGAGGTAGTTGCAGTTTTCCTTTCAGAGGTTTATCGTAAATCGGACAACGTATTTAAATACTACGAGATTGAACAAGTTGAAACAGCTGCTGAGTTCGACTCATATGTTCAAAATATTAAAAAGCGTGCTCTTTATGAGACGAGTGTGACTCCACAGTATGGTGACAAGCTTGTTGTCCTGTCCACATGCGATTACTCAACCGAAAACGGTCGATTGGTGGTAGTGGCCCGAAAGCTTTCATGATCATACTGAAATATGGATGATCCATTTTAATAGCATTAGAGAAACACTTAATAAACAGTAGAGTAGGTAAGTGCGTTTTACTCACCCCTTAATTAAATGCCAAGCATTGGAAAAATGCTTGGTATTTTTCTATATATGGATCACGGTATCTCATTGGGAGTTCTTCTAAACGAGGACGATTATGTTTTAAGTTTGCTTAAATCTTTATGTAGTATGAAAATAAAGGAGCTCATGATTGCCCTCAGTATAATATCGGATGTCTATTATAATATAATTGTTCGAAGAACATTAAATCACTGTCTTAAGATGAGATTAAACATTTATATTGAGATTCAGTGGAATTCATTTATGATAAAAACCAAAAAAAAAATGATGAGGAGAGGGGTAATTTGCGAAAGGTGGAAGTATGTCCATACAATGAGAAATGGGCTCAGATGTTTATAGAAGAGGCAGAAAGACTAAATCATATTTTAAAGAATGATATTATAGATATTCATCACATTGGCAGTACCTCTGTTCCAGGGTTAAAAGCAAAACCAATAATAGATATACAAATTGTTGTAAAAGATATTAACCGTGTTGAGCGGTATCATATGGAGATGAAACAAATAGGATATGATCCTAAAGGTGAAAACGGAATAGTTGGACGGAGATACTTTCAAAAGGGTGGAGACAATCGCTCTCATCACGTTCATATCTATCAGAAGGGAAGCTATGAAATAACAAGGCACCTAGCTTTTCGCGATTATTTAAAATCACATCCAGATGAAATGAAGAATTACGGTGAAGTGAAAGAAAAATTAGCACAGCAATTTCCATATGATATTGAATCGTACATAAATGGCAAGGATTATCTTGTGAAAGACATAGAGCTAAAAGCATTGGCGTGGTATAAATGAAGTTTAACAAATCATTAATTAATTGGTCAGGTACTTGGAAAAGTTTTCAGTTATGAAAGGTGTCACTTTATTTTTTATTAGTAATCGAAGAGAGATTGCAATAAAGTTCTCAAATTTGTCAAAAAGAAATTTTGTTGTACTTCTGAACGTGTTGTTTACTTTGATATAATAAGGCAGGTGAATGTGATAGCTAGAATCATAGAATTTAGCTATCTTTTTGAAGATTTTTAAGTGGATTAGGCTTTGTTATATGTCGGTGTTGATTTTGGATTCGTTTTCGCGATCTATCAGTATACTAAAAAGGCTGGCGAGACTAAGATCTGATAAGAGATAAGCTCAAAATCGTTTTATCAACCATCCTGCTTTACAAAGGCATATATTCATTAAACAGAAAGGAAGGTAGCAGAGTGAAGAAATTTATTTTCCCAATGCTTCTAAGTTCATTGATCATCTCAGGATGCTCATCAAATAATACACAAGAAGCTGAAGGTGGACACGAACATGCCGAGCCACAACAGCCGAAGCTGGAATATAAAATAGGAAGTAATGACTGGTCTGTCGTGACAGCATTGACTGATAGCCCGAAAGTTTTAGAAGCCTATCAGTTTGCAGTTGAACATCCAGAAGTACTTGATTACATGCCGTGCTATTGCGGCTGTTATGAGGAAGATGGACATACGAATAATACCCAATGTTTCGTTGATTCGGTTCATGAAGATGTAGCAGTGTTAGATACGATGGGCTTTGGTTGAGGGGTTTGCGTTGATATCGCCCGTGAGGCGAAGCAAGAGTTTGAAAAAGGAGTCGATCTTCAAACCATTCGTGAAAATATTGACAAAAAGTATGAAAGTTTAGATATCCCTTCTACTCCAACGCCAATGCCAGAAGGATAAGAGATAGCAGCGATTTTGCTGCTGTTTTTTTATGCAACGGTTTTTTAAAAGAGTACATCATTCAGCTATTCGCATATGATATTTTATCAAACCTAGGAAAGGTGGTTGAACATGTACTACACTCCTTATGTGTATCCATCGCAACATCTTTATTATAATAATACCCCATTGTACAACGTTCCAAGATATCCTGGATATTGGACAATGCCTAATGCCACAGAAGATACGCAGCGATTTTATCACCTGCAGCAACAAAACTGGAATAATAAATTAAAGCTAAAGGACTATGGCAAAGAACCATTTGTCGTGAATATTAATGAAGCCTCGAAACAAAATAAAACGTTTCGCACAGCACTATGGACAGGGAATCACTTGCAAGTCACATTGATGAGTATTGATGTTGGTGAAGACATTGGATTGGAAATTCACCCAAATGTAGATCAGTTTTTACGTATTGAACAGGGGCAGGGAATTGTTCAAATGGGAAAACGTAAAGAACACTTAAATTTTAAAAGAAAAGTGAAAGATGACTCTGCAATTATGATCCCAGCTGGAACATGGCATAATGTAACCAATACGGGCAATATTCCACTTAAGCTTTACTCCATTTATGCTCCTCCTAACCATCCATTTGGCACTGTTCATGCAACAAAAGCAGATGCGATGATGATGGAGGACTGAACATTTAACGGTGAGAATCAAATAAGTATTTATCCCCGCCATAAAGGACGGGGATTTTTTCATCTTTTTACTAAAAATATCGATTTATAGCCCTTTAGCAAAGAAGAATTATCAAAGTCATTGTAATAACTAAAATGACGTGTTTCTAATGTTAGACTAATGCTATAATTTTTAAAAAAATGAACCTGTCATGAAAGAGCACAGATGAACAGGAAGGTTTAGGGCATTGTTGTTAGACTGAGTATGAAGGGAGAGTTCATATGGAGGGACTTCAAAGAATGTTAGATAGTATCAAGTATATAGAGAGTCATTTAGAAGAGAGTCTTTCTATAGAAGATATCGCTGCAGTTGCTTGCATGTCAAAATTTCATTTTCAGCGGATGTTCAGTATGCTGACTGGTTTTTCCGTAAGTGAATACATTCGAAATCGGCGTATTACAGTAGCAACGCAGGAGTTAATTCATTCTAATTGTAAGGTGATTGACATTGCGATGAAGTATCGGTACGAGAGTCCGGAAGCATTTACGAAAGCATTTCGGAGAATTCATGGCATCAGTCCATCGGTTGCTAAGAAAAACAGTCAATTTTTGAAGGCCTATCCAAAGCTTTCCTTTCAAATTCAGCTAAAGGGTGATGTTGAGATGGATTATAAAATTGTTGAAAAGAATTGTTTCACTGTTGTGGGTAAGAGTATTCAAACAACTACGATCGGAGGTGAAAACCATCGGGAGATAGCGGCTTTTTGGGATGAGTCGAATCGAAACGGGTTTTCAAGAGAGCTTGCTAAAAATAGTGGTTCCCTTGGACTTATTGGAATTTGTATGGATTTTGATAAGCAACAAGAGAATCTCACCTATTTCATTGGTGCGGAAAAAAATATTGAAAGCCTCCCTGCTGGGTGGGAGGAACGGCGAATTCCATCCGCAACTTGGGCAGTCTTTCCAGTGCACGGTGCCATGCCTGATGCCATGCCAAAGGTGTGGGAAAGGATCTTCTCTGAGTGGTTCCCGGCAACTGGGTATGAACATGCTGGAGGGCCAGAAATGGAAGTTTATTTAAGTGATGCGGATCCATCTTCAGCAGATTACTATAGTGAGATATGGATACCGGTGAAAAAATAAAAGCTTGCCTAAGTGTGCTTTATAGTAATATAAAATAAAAAAAAGGTAGTCCGAAAATTTTCAATACAAAAAAAGAAGTGAAGAAATCAGGAGTCATTTTTCTTCATTTCTTTTTTTGTCAGCTTCCAAACTCTTACTCCCCGCTATCAAAATTCCCACTATTAACATTCCATTCCTTCGTCGTTTGTTCTGCTTTTATTAGGAGCAGAAATAAAGACATGAATGGGTGCATTGCGTTTATGATGACAAGTGAAATGGGAGAATGGTTTCCTTACATTACTTGTAAGTGTTTCTAGTCTTTTTCGTTGGTTATAATGTGTATAGCTCTATCGATCGATGAGAATTTTGGAAAATGAGCATCAAAAAGGAGAGTTATCGATGATTCGACAAGGGAAGTTGTTAGAGGTCCAAGACTTACAAAAACATTATGGAAAGAAAAACAATCTGACAAAAGCTTTAAACGGTGTTCGGTTCGATATACTCCCTGGGGAATTTTTAGGGATCATGGGGCCAAGTGGTTCAGGTAAAACAACGTTATTAAACTGTATTGCTACCATTATTAAACCAACCTCAGGACGTGTCCTTTTAAATGGCAAAAATATTAGTGCTTTTGATAGTAGGGATTTATCTGAATATCGTGGCAGTCGAATTGGTTATTTGTTTCAGGACTTTGAATTGTTGGATAATTTAACGGGGCAGGAAAACATATTATTACCTTTAGCCATTCATGGGATGGACTATACAAAAGCGCGGGGAAAATTAGAAGAACTAGCAGGTTATTTAGAGATAACAGAGATTCTAAACAAATTTCCAGCACAGATGTCTGGAGGGCAAAAGCAAAGGGTAGCTGCGGCACGCTGTTTAATCTCGGAGCCAGATATCGTACTTGCGGATGAGCCTACAGGCGCCTTGGACACACGATCAGCGAAAGCTTTGATGAATAAGCTGGAAGGCATTAATAAAGAGAGTGGAAGAACGATTTTAATGGTGAGCCACGACCCGAATGCAGCAAGCTTTTGCTCAAGAATTCTTTTTATTCAAGATGGTGTCATTTTTCATGAGCTGCGCCGCAAACAAGAAGAAAGACGTGAGAAATTTTATGAGAGAATTTTAAAGGTGTTAGCTCAGCTTGGGGGAGGAAGCGCAAATGTTCTCTAAGTTGATCTACCGTAATGCAAAACGAAGTCGCAGGGAAAATTTGATCTACTTTGCAACCCTTGTAGTTGCAGTAGCTTCGTTTTATATGATTCTTTCACTGGGGAAACAAGATGTGATCTTATTTTTAAGAGAGTTTGAAAGCGATGCGATAGATAAGCTGTTAACTGAGATGAATATCGTCTATGTATTTGCGTTATTTATCCTGTTTTTCTTAGTTTTATTTGCGAATCGCTACCAATTAAATCGAAGGAGTAAAGAGTTTGGGCTCTATCTCATGTTAGGAATGCGCAAGGACCGCCTTGTTCGCCAGCTTTTAACAGAGGGGTTTATCACTTCTATTTTCGCACTTGCTGGAGGGATTTTAATTGGAGGCATTTTAGCGGAAATGATCAGTCTGACTGTTTCTAAATTAGTCGGACAGGGCATTATCGGTCATCAAATCAGCTTATCGGTCAATGCAATTATTTTTACGATCATTGGTTTTTTAATGATTCAGTTTATAGCATTAGCCATTCTTGGGGGAAGACTATTTTATCAAGAGATCCATCAATTGCTTTATGAGCAAATGGATAAGACGACTGATATGGGCCATGTTAAAGGAAATCTCCTTCATATATTACTAGGCGCAGCGTTATTAGGTGTAGCTTATTGGATCGTTTTGTATCGCTTTTCTGATTTTGCCGGACTGCTTCTGTTTGTGGCGTTGGCTCTTGGAAGCATAGGAACAATCCTTTTTATGAGGGGATTAGGAAAGCTACTTGGCTTGTTGGCAAGCCTGTCCAAGCATAAATCGCTGCAAGGGTTGCACACTTTTACATTAAGGCAGTTTCAAGAGAACGTTGCGAATCGCTCTACTTCTGTCGCGGTCACATCGATTCTTATCACGTTATCAATCATTTTGATTGCCAACGGTGCTTCAACTATTTTGAGTTTGGACGGTTTATATAATAGGAATTCGTCGGTCTACGATTTTACTGTTAATGGAGACAGCCAGAAGGTTGAAGAGTTTTTGAGTACAGGAAAAATGGTATCCTATGTAGAGGACGCAAATCTTTTGGAAATGGGAAAAATGAAGGATGAGGGCGAGCGCATGGAAGATGGTATGCCCTTGTCAATGGTGGATTGGTCTAAATTAAAAGAACAGTTAACGATTGCTTTGCCAGCCCCATATAAAGAGCAGGTTTTATCCGGAGAAATGCAAAGTTACGATATTAGTTCGGAAAACCCTGAGGCTCTTAATCTGTTAGGAGTTCTGGAAATGGATACAATAACCCCTCACCTTATTCCCGAATCCTCCTATAATGGGCTTTTAAAAGCAATAGGGGAACAGCCATTGAACTTACATTCAGATGAAATTGCCTTATATTTTAATCCGGATTTTATGCCTATGGAAAATCTTGATCAGATGCCGGTACTTAATGGTATTCTTGAGAAGGCTGTAAAGGAAGGGCGAAGTTTGTTAAGCATTGATGATCAGGCCATCATCATTCGTCCATCTATTCCTATGAGAGGATTGGTAGCTGATCGTTCCGTAGAAATTTTTTCGGCTTTTGTTGTTCCCGATCCTATGTTCAAACAATTAGTCAATCCTGATACGTATGCGTCCTATTGGAACTTTCGTATCCCGCAAAAGATGCAGGCACAGCAGGGGTTGATGAAACCGATGATGGAAGCTAGAGACCTATTGAAATCTTCGGGCTTCGCCTTTGAAAGTTATTTGCAAAACTTTGGACGTAAATTGTTTTATATTGTTGCTGGAAGTTATACAGTCTTATATATGGGGTTCTTGTTTTTAATCATTGCATGTACGGTATTGGCTTTACAATTTTTGACTCAAATGAGGCAGACAGGCCGACGTTATGTAACACTCTCCATGTTGGGAGCCAAACGTCAGCAAATGAAAAAATCGATGCAGAAACAGGTGTTATGGACTTTTCTATTACCGATGTTTCTAGCTTGCGTGAGTGGAGCTGTTGGAATAAAGGCTATGATTTCATTTGTGGTTGTTCAATTTGAAGACGTTCCATCCCTATATCCGATTGCCTTTGCTTTTGCCTGTATGGTGATTTTCATTGTGGCAATTTACGGAGTAGCGGTAGCCCGTTCAGCAGAGCATGAGATCGACCAATTACGTTGGAAGCCTAATATGGATTAGAAATTTGTCCTATTTTTCATAAGAGGAGGTGCTAAAAGTGGCAAAAATTATCATTGTTGAAGATGATGTCTGGATGAGAGAGGAGTTAATGGATATATTGCGAAAAGCCGGATATGAAGTTTCGGCCATTACCAACTTCCATGATATTGCTCATCAAATCGCTACTTTAGCACCTGATTTAGTTTTATTAGATATCAATTTACCGGAACAATCGGGATTTGTCATATGCAAAAGTTTAAAATCAAAGGGGCTCGGTCCTATTTTAATACTTACATCTAGAGATAAGCTTCAGGATGAACTACATGGTCTTCATTTAGGTGCAGATGATTATCTCACAAAACCATGCAATCGCGATCGATTATTGGCGCGCATTCAGAATCTGTTAAGAAGGTTTGAAGGCCAGCCAGGTTTAATCGACGGGGGCAGTTTTTCACTCGACCCCAATACTTTTACCTTGTATAAGGGCACTCACTCATTAGTTTTATCCCCAAATGAGGGAAAAATTTTATTGGCGTTAGTTCAGAATCGACCTGATTTAGTATCTAAAAAGGCATTGAGTGAATTATTATGGGGGACTGACCAATTTATTGATGAAAATGCCCTTCAAGTCAACCTTACACGCCTGCGAAAAACGCTGCGTCAACTAAATCTGGAAGAGCAAATTGAAACTGTAAGGGGACAGGGTTATCGACTTAGGGGGTAGATGATACCGTGGGATGGATAAAGCAAATCTATGATTGTTTTCAAGCATATAAGATATGGTTTCTCATCATCATTGCCACAAATCTCTTATTTATTTTTTTCGCTTGGCTGGCTTATCCGGATACTTTTAAGGCATTAGTAGGATTAATGATTGTCTATACACTGATCATAATATGTTTACCTGTCTTTCTGATGATTAGAAAGCAAAAAATCAGCGAAGCTGCCTTTCAAGCTTTTTTGTTAGAACCAAATGAGACAAACGAAGAAATATTTTGTCAAACCATTCCTAACATACATCGATTGTTTACCCGGAGAATGGGAGACTTAATCAGAGAATATCAAGTGAAACTTAATGACCAAATGATGGAGTTGGCAGATTATGAAAACTACATAGAAGGCTGGGTTCATGAAATTAAAAAGCCTTTGTCCTTAATGACGTTGGTCATTGACAATCGTGGTGATGAAATGTCTCCCCTTGTAAGACAACGCATGCTTCACATTCGAGATCAAATGCTTGGAGATGTAGAGCGAATTTTGTATTTTGCAAGACTTGGAGCAGCTCATAAAGATTATATTTTCGAGCCAGTAAACGTACTCGCTTTTTGTAAACAGGTAGCAGAGAACCATCAAACTTTAATAGATGAATCTGGCTTTCGAGTACATTTTACCGGTGAAGAAGCAGAAATAATCTCCGACCGTAAAGGTCTGGCCTTTATATTAGAACAAATCATTGCCAATAGTACGAAATACGTTAATCAGCATCAGGCACAGCCAGCTCTGAGGTTTGAAACGGCTTATGATAAAGCGGGTAAGCAGATAATTCTCAATATTAGTGATAATGGACCAGGCGTATCCGCTGAAGATTTACCCTTTATATTTGATAAGGGCTTTACTGGAAGAAGTGGAGCTTATACAAGAGAAGCAACAGGAATGGGTCTGTTTTTAGTAAGCAAAATGGCCAATGATTTAGCCATTCAGTTCGATGCAAAATCCGATTTAGGCTCGGGATTGACCATATCACTGATATTTCCACATGTTGAATAAAAGAGCTTTATGTCGTCTTTGGAGGGGTCTTGTTTTAGACTAGGAGGTAGTGGAAAGGAAAAACAATTAAGAGGATATCAGTGAAAAACTAATATTTTTGGACAAGAAGAGGGTTAGGCAGATCCGTTGCTTGAACCCGCCAAATCATTTCTTGTTTAGAATATTTTTAAGCTAGTCTAATCGACCAAGCCTTGCTGAAAAGCGTAACTCGTCAACTGGACCCGATTGTCCAAATGCAGCTTACTTAAAATATTTTTTAAGTGACTTTTAACCGTATTTTCGGAAATGAAGAGTGCCTTGGAAATTTCCTTATTTGACAGCCCTTTGGCCACTAATTGAAGCAGTTCTAATTCCCTTGTGGACAGAGGGATATTTTCCTTTGATAGCGTCTTTTTTTGCGGGAATTCTTTTAAAATTTGGAAGGCGATTTCTTTGGACATCGGCACTTCATCTAAGGCGAAAGCTCTTAAATGCTCTACCCATTGATCAGACTGAATGTTTTTTAGTAAATATCCTTGCGCCCCTTTCTTTAAAGCATCGAATAGATCAGTAATATCATCAGAAACGGTGATCATGACAATTTTTACTGCAGGGAATTGAAGCTTAATTCTTTTCGTTGCTTCAAGCCCGTCCATTTCAGGCATCTGTATATCCATTAATATAATGTCAGGCAATAATTGTTCAGTAAGTTGAATGGCTTCTTTTCCGTTTTTCGCTTCTCCAATAATGAGAAAGTCCTCAAACTCCTCTAAAATTTCTCGAATCCCTTCTCTGGCATGTGCGTGGTCGTCGACGATAAGTATGCGAAACGGTTGCATTTACGTACACTCCTTTTTTAAGGTAACGATCGTTTCGTTTTCTATTCTTTCTATGGAAAACTTCCAGCCCATATCAAAGGCTCTGTTTTGGATAATTTGAAGTCCGTATCCTCGGTTATGCCCGATCATTTCATCCGTGAATCCGATTCCGCGATCTTTAATTTCGCAATGCCATCCATCGTCCGTTTCTTTGGCATCAATCCATATTTCATTGGTTCTCGCATGCTTTATGACGTTCATAACCGCTTCCTTAATACAGGCAAATAGCTCAATCTTTTCTTTTGAGGTTAATGTATGCTCCTGAATCTCCCACTGCAAATGGACATCGATTAAATGATGGTTTTTAATTTCCTCAACATACTGGTAGAATGCTTCCGTCCAATTTAATGGTTCTTTGTCAGGCAAATATTTCAAGTTTGTAATCGCTTGGCGGGTATCCTCGTGAATATGCTGCAAGGTTTGTTTAATCCTTTGAAAATCTGGGTCTTGTTCCAATTCATTCTTTCTGCCAAATTTATTCATTTTTACTGATAACAGAAATAAAGATTGGGCAATACCATCGTGGAGTTCCCGTGCTAATTTTTCTCTCTCGACGAGCGCCGCCTTCTTCGTCTTTTCCAATCTAAGCTCTACCTGCATTCTTTCTAAAATAGAGAAGAGATGACGTACAAATAAGAGTGTAACGATAAAGACTAAAAGAGGGGAGAGATAATTTCCCAACTCCATGGAGATATAGGAAAGGAGAAATTCGTGGCGTATATATTCCCATAAGGCAATTGTCACCGATGGTGTAATTAAAATCAGCCATTTAATATGTTTATATTTCAAGTTCTCACCTTTTTTCTAAGCTTTTTCTCATTCTTCCGGAGGAAATAGGGTTAAAGACTATCGTGTTAATTGCTCTGACTTGAGCAAGTGCTAGGTGAAAGCTGTGTATTTGAGTTAAAATATGGCGAAAATCAGGCTGCATCATAATCTTTAACAAAACCGATATAAAATTGTGTCTATATTTTAACACCTATTTACACTTTTTTAATGGTTATAATAAAAAAATCACTCTTTCGGGGTATTATTTAATATTACGATTGTATTTATAATATCATCTAGTGCCATACAAATAAAAAGATAGGCAAAATCAGCAAGGAGGAATTGTTTTGAAACGTTTTTTTATCGCGCTAATCGCGTTTTTATTCGTAACATCAATATCAAATAATGCTTTTGCACACTCGCATTTAGAAAGCTCTAATCCTGCGGACGGCGAGGTAGTAACCGAAGCCCTGAATGAAATTGTCCTTGATTTCGATGGCGGAATTGAGCAAGGAAGCTTTCTTGAAGTGACAACAACGGATGGACAAGCCGTTGAACTGCAGGATACATTGATCGATGAAGATAAATTGACTGCAGTGGCTGCTGAGACGCTTACAAACGGTGAATATCAGGTGACATGGAGCGTTATTAGCGCAGACGGTCACTCTTTAGATGGTGAATTTTCCTTTACAGTCGATGCTCCCGAAATGGTTGAGGAAGAAGTAACGGAAGAGGATAGTGGTACTGAAACATCTGAGCAATCTGTGGATAATGAAGAGTTGGATTCTACAGAGACAAGTGATGAGAAGGAGTCCTCCTCGTTGACAATTGTTTTCGTTGTTCTTGCGATCGTTTTGGTGGCAGGCGGATTAATCTATTTTACAAAAAGAAAGAAATAATAGATGGAAGTCATGACGATTATTAGTCAAGTACTATTGTATATATGCTTTTCGCTTTTAGCGGGAAGCTTTCTTCTATTGCTTGTCCCAAACAATTATCGACCTGATCTGAGAATCTCAAAGGGTTTTATGATCGCTAGTGTCATCACCGTCCCTATTGTTTCATTTATACCGATTCTAGATATTACGCGATTGCTTGCTCCAAGACTCGGTTTCGTTGATTCGTTGAAAATGGTGTTAACGACCTATACAGTAGGAACAGCTTGGAATTTTACCCTCCTTGCTTCCGTTCTTTTGCTTCTATTAATGATCGTGGCAAGACGTTCAGAGCAAGGAGTGTTTGCTTTTCTAGGAATTGGACTTACGCTAGGGCTTATTCTTACGGTTGCATGGTCCAGCCATGCAGGTGCAGTAGATCCGGTCAGAGGAATAATCAGTGACTTTATCCATCTGACAGCCTCTAGTATTTGGGTTGGAGTGATTCTTGTTGTAGGCTGGAATTCATTAAATCACCATAACTGGCTTAAGTTTTTACGCTGGTTTTCAATGGTGGCGATAAGTTGTCTCGTGATAACAGCTATTAGTGGGCTGATGTTGATGAATATTATGGTGGATGATTATCCGAACTCTTGGCGGGTCTCGTATGGTCAGGGGCTATTAATCAAGCATGTGTTTTTGCTGCCACTTATTTTTTATGCATTTGTGAATGGGGCACTAGTGAAAAGTTTAATATTAAGAAACTTTCATTTTAATCCTATCCCTTGGGTGCGCTTAGAAGGGCTTATATTGCTGGTTATTTTTGCGATAACAGCTGTGTTTTCACAAAAGTCACCGCCATATGGAAACTACATGTCGAATGAAGCAGTATCACCATTATTTCGCCTTTTTCACGATGAAATGATCGATGCATCAAGCACCATTGCTTTTGCGGGAAATCTAAATACTGTGTTCTTTCTCGTCTTATCAATCAGCTTGCTGGGATTAATGGGCTGGGCGTTTTTCAAAAAAGCACCGATGCTTATCTCTTTCCTTTTTAGCAGCTTATGTGTATTAAGCGTCTATATGATGTTGATGGTGTCCGTAGTCGTGCGTTAAATCCGTCATGCAATAAACAGTAGATTGCTCTACAGTTTTTTGTAATTAAAAATATAAAATGAAAGATATATATATAGTTGATGGAAAAATGATGACGAGAAATATGTTGCTCACAATGGACGAGTTAGTACCATCAAATCATTTGGTACGAAAGCTCGAAGTTGTTCTTGATTTCTCGTTCATTTATCCTTGGTTGATTATGTAGAAGAGGTTGAACACCTTTATCATACAAAAGAGGTAAAAGAAATATATGCACATCGTAAAGAGTCAGTTGAAAGAGTCTTTGCCGATGTAAAAGAAAAGCATGGTATGCGATGGACAACACTGAAAGGTCTAAAAAACAAGTCCTTGTAGGCGATGCTTCCTTTCAGTGCAATGAATTTAAAAAAATGGGCAAGTTAGATTTGACAACTTGCTTAAAAGAACGTAAAACTAGTTGATTGGAGCGGAAGCTGCTTGACTCTTGGGGGATTAGCGTTACAGCCGAGACCCCACAGGAGTGTCAGCGACGAGGAGGCTTGGCGAACGCCCCCTGGAAAGCAAGTGCCTAGAGTGGAAATCAACAATTGTATCGCAGTTCATTCAACTTTCGATGCCTTTTGTCGACAAACTGAGATGTGGTTGTCTGAAAAGCTCCTAAAATAAAGCAAGAGGCGAAAAACGGATCGTTTTTCGTCTCTTGCTTTTCTGTTCGATTGATTTCTATCTGAAAGTAGCTGGCGGATGCCTGCTACTTTCAATAGGTTATGGGCCAATGCCACAATTCCAAACTCGACGTGGACCTTATCGAGCCCCCGCAAGGAAAACCTACGGAACGACCGATTGCCCCTGATGTGACCGAACACGCTTTCTATTTCGATGTTTCGTCGAGCGTAGATTGCTTCCTGCCTTCTCTTTACACTCAAGGGCTGTTTTCGCTTTGGCTTTCATTTCTTCAAAAATCGGATTCCAGTGGACTTGTCGATTTCCCTTGGCTTTTGTACACTGGGTTTTCAAGGGACAACCTGTACAATCTTCACATTCATAGATTTTGAAATTTTGTTCATAACCGGAGCGATTCGTTTTGTGTTGGTATTTTTTAAAGAGAACCTTCCTTCCATTTGGGCAAATAACATAGTGGATAGTACCTCTATTCGGACAGTTACAGCGTTCACATTGCTCGTTCAGGTCGAATAGCCTCTCTATTGGGACAGTTACAGCGTTCACATTACTGGTTCGTGTCGAATAGCCTCTCTATTCGGACAGTTTCAATGCTCTCATTGCTGGTTCAGGTCGAATAGCCCCTCTATTCGGACAGTTTCAATGTTCTCATTGCTTGTTCGTGTCGAATAGCCTCTCTATTCGGACAGTTACAGCGTTCACAATGCTCGTTCAGGTCGAATAGCCTCTCTATTCGGACAGTTTCAATGTTCTCATCGCTGGTTCGTGTCGAATAGCCTCTCTATTGGGACAGTTTCAATGTTCTCATCGCCTGTTCGTGTCGAATAGCCTCTCTATTGGGACAGTTTCAATGTTCTCATCGCTTGTTGGTGTCGAATAGCCTCTTCTCTATTCGGACAGTTACAGCGTTCACATTGCTGGTTCAGGTCGAATAGCCTCTCTATTCGGACAGTTTCAATGTTCTCATCGCTGGTTCGTGTCGAATAGCCTCTCTATTCGGACAGTTACAGCGTTTACATTGCTGGTTCGTGTCGAATAGCCTCTCTATTCGGACAGTTACAGCGTTTACATTGCTGGTTCAGGTCGAATAGCCTCTCTATTCGGACAGTTACAGCGTTCACATTACTGGTTGGTGTCGAATAGCCTCTCTATTCGGACAGTTACAGCGTTCACATTGCTCGTTCAGGTCGAA
This sequence comes from Robertmurraya sp. DFI.2.37, assembly GCF_029211245.1. Lineage (NCBI taxonomy): Bacteria > Bacillati > Bacillota > Bacilli > Caryophanales > Bacillaceae > Robertmurraya > Robertmurraya sp. DFI.2.37. Next base: position 29,617 of record NZ_JARGEJ010000020.1, read on the forward strand.
TAGCCCCTTTATTCGGACAGTTTCAATGTTCTCATCGCTTGTTGGTGTCGAATGGCCTCTCTATTCGGACAGTTTCAATGTTCTCATCGCTGGTTGGTGTCGAATAGCCTCTCTATTCGGACAGTTTCAATGTTCTCATTGCTGGTTCAGGTCGAATAGCCCTATTATTCGGATATTCTCGTCTTTTTTCTTTGTCATAAGAAATTATTTCGAAGGATATTACGTTATATAAATATATTGGTGAATCCATTCCATCATTGTGCACTTCAATTAAAAAACGAACGTCATTCGATTTTTACAGCATTTTAATTGGTGAAAGTTCGGATATAGATTTTTAATAAGCGGTTGTACATGGTGAAATCGATTCCGGTAAATGAATATCATAAAATCCATGGGGGTTTAACATATGGCAGCAATTTTAAGAGCAGTTGAGATAACCAAGGATTATGGAAGTAATCGGCAGAAAAAAGTTTTAGAAAAAACCAATTTTATGGTCGAAAAAGGAACGATTCATGTTATTGAAGGAAAGAGTGGTTCCGGGAAATCGACTTTTCTAAGCATTATGGGTGGCATGGAGTTTCCTACAAGCGGAAAAGTATATTATCAACATGAATCGCTTTATGAATTGTCTGATGCGAAGCAATCACTCATTAGAGGTGAAAAATTTGGCTTTGTTTTTCAGTCCTTTCAATTAATACCCGAGCTTACAGTTTATGAAAATATAGAACTTCCATTAAAATTTCAAAAAAAGAAAGAATTTGATTTGAAAGCAAGGATTAAAGAACTTGCCAATGAGTTAGGTATTGTCCATCACTTAGATAAGCGGCCAAGCTTTTTATCCGGAGGGGAACAACAAAGAGCTGCTATTGCGAGGGCATTGATCACCGAGCCGGATATTCTTTTTGCTGATGAGCCAACTGGGAACCTCGATCAAATAACAACTAAGAGTATTGTCAATTTGTTAATCAGATTAAACAAGGACAAAAATTTGTCTTTAGTGGTTGTTACGCATGAAACGAACTTATTTCCAACACCGCATTATTTGTACTCCATGAAAGATGGAGTTTTAAAGGGGATAAAATCGAATGTTTAAGCTGGGATGTAAGTTTTTATTTTCGAGAAAAAGCTGGCTTGTTTTGCTTGTATTCACTTTGACATTGGTCATTTCCTCTATCCTCTCGATATTTTCAGCTTCGGAAACGATTAGAGCGGGTCTGTTAACCAACGCTTATTCGCAATATGGGGAACATAGTGGGATTTTGCTTGATGTAGTGACTAAAAAAAGTGATCTCGAAAAAGGCATAGAGAAGGTAGGCGCTTATCAATTAATTGATTTCTATCATTTTGGAAATAAAGATAAGAAAGCTGTTATCGGCCGGCTGGATGAAGATGCATTAGAGCTGAGCCATATAAAAATTAAGGAAGGCAGGTTTCCGGAAGAAAAAAATGAAGTAGCGATAGAATCTGCTTATTTAAATTTAATTGATAAAGATTGGAAAATTGGCGAAACAAAAACTCTGCAGGGTGAGAATCAGCGATGGCAATTCAAATTAGTCGGGATTCTAGATAATTATTCTTCTCGATGGTACGCCCCGATTGATTTAGAACAAGGAGTCTATGCCTTTCCAAATATTTTTATGGGTACGTATGCTGAGCCTCAGCTTAAGAGTAATTACTTGGTCAAGCTTGAGGGTGATAAAAATACGGCAATGGAAAAAATGGATGATTTGTTAAATGAATATAAGGGATTTGAAAATTTTAAGTTATTTGATGAGGGATTAAAGCATTATGACGCCGTTCGGAACTTATCCATCATTTTTCAAAGCATCCTTATTTTCATTTCAACGGTTGCTTTAACAAGCATATTTACATACTTTAATAGAAAACAAATGCAAAAAATAGGCATTTTGAAGGCAATCGGTGTCAAAGATATAAGCTTGTATAAAATCTATTGTTATCAAGCTTTTATTCTTTTCTTGACAAGCCTTGTTTTGGCAATACCACTTCAGTATGTCTTTAAAACTAACATGATCAGAATGAGTTTTATCGAAAGCCTAGAATCTTCATATCCTCATCATACATATGTGATCATGATCGGCTATTTTGTTTTGTTATTTTTATGGATCTTAATTATTTCTCTTAGGTCTGTATTTTTTTCTAAACATCTTTCAATCAGGAGTATAATGGCGGGAAAGAGAAATATTTCTTCTCTTCACCACTTTATCGAAAAGAAAATAAAGCCTTTTGCATTAAAACAATTATTAAGACAATTATTTTTATTCCCTAAGGAATTTACTTTTACTGTTTCTATTATTTGTTTATCCATTCTCGTGTTCGTATTTTCTATTGTTTTGCAAAAAGAATCAGAGGGAATTTGGGATGTGGATGAATACTACTACTTAAATTCACAAGAAATCTATCGATTTGATATGGTAGATCATTTACCTGTCTTATTTGATCAACGTTTAACTTTTTCTGAAGAGAACGTGATGAAATTGACCCGTCTTCCCGGAGTTAAACATGTGGAAAAAAATCCTTTTCTGGAGGATGTTGTTCCGCTAATTGGGGCAGATAAAAAAACAATCGCGATCGATCAGTGGATCAATCAAAACGGAGGAGCGTTAAGATACAAAAATAAATGGATCATTCCGAATGTAAAATATGAAGTTGTTGATGAAAAAGAATTCAAACAAGTCTATCCAGAGGGAGATTACGAAGACTTTAAAGGGAAAATCCTGTTGTTCGTCCCAAGCGAAAATGGCACAAAAGACTCAAATTTACATAAGCTGATTGGCGAAGAGCTTAGCTTTGTTAAATTAGTAAAGGAAGAGGAAAATATACGCAAAATTGAACAGCAATTTGAAGTATATGATGCAAGAAACGAAGCGCTTGTTAAGCATTTGGATGGGATGAAGGACATCAGGTATGATAAATTTACGATTGTGATTGCTAAGAGTACACTGGAAGATTTAAACCTTTTTGTCGGTTATCATGAGTTAGACATTTTTTTAGAGCAAGATATAAAAGAGGAAGAGTTCAAGGAAATTGATGATAATGTTAATCAATTAATGGCAACAGTGCCAGGAAGCTTGCTCCAAAATATACCGGAATTTATCCAAAAAGAAACGAGCATTACTTCACTTTTACGCTTTCTTGGGATTTTTTCTTTTGTAGTTGCTTCACTTTTGACGCTTACGAGTATCATTATTATTGTATTTAGTAAGTACCAGCTTCAAAGAAAAGACTGGGGTATTTACTTGTCGATGGGGATGTCAAAAAGAAAAGTTTACCATTTTTTAACAGCCGAAATGGTGATATATTATATTCTGGCCACTATCATAGGCTTTATTGTGTTTATAACAGTTCTACTCTCAATCAATTTATTTTTCCCCATTTCATTTTACTTATATTACTTTTTCTTATCCATTCTTTTTTTGTTTATATTATTCATGATCGGCAGCAGACTTCTTTATCAAATGATTGCGAAACAATCGATTTTATCTTTGTTAAGAGAAGTGGAATAAGTACTAATTTGGAGAAGGTGTGAATTTTCTGGATTGTAACGGAAATATAAGTTTATGATTATGATGGATAACTTCTCTTTTTTCGATATATGCAAAAGGGCAAAGGACCGAAGGTGAAATTCGGTCTCTTGCCCTTTATTTTTGTTAAGCAATCCATCATTATCTAATCTTTTGCAAGATTTTGACCCGATATTTTTTAAAGAGGAAAAAAACAATTAAATAGATAATGATTGAGGAAATTAAAATATTGACGACTGCTCCAATTAGAAATGAATAGCCACGGGTTTGGGCGCTCGTAACCCCCTCTAACGTGTGCTGAAGGGCGTTTAAATAATCAACCTCTTCAAGCTCGTCTACCTTTGGTTGTCGATTGAGGATTAGGCTGCCGACTTTATAATTAAATAGAAAAAGCAACGGCCAAATTGGAGTACCGATTACGCCACCGACGAGAGCGGCAACCTCATTCGATCTTGTCAATTTTGCGAGGCTTACCGAAAGAACCGGACAAATTCCAAAAGTAGGAATCCAACTTGGCAAAAAGCCCATGGAAAGACCAACAGCGACTTGATGTGGGCTCCCTTTCAATCGAAATAAGCGGATAAAATAATATTTTATTCTACGTGTCATCTTCATCTCTTTTTATCCCTTCGGTGTAAATCTCATAGGTTCCTAATAAAAGCAACCATTTATAAGAGGATCATATCTATAACTTTACATCTAACCTTAAATTCTTACTACTACAATTTTTTAGCAATGAGGCTCCGCTATATGCCGGTCCAGATCTGAGGATATTTCATGAAAAACCTTGGGTTTCACACTTATCAACATGTGATTTAACAAAGCTTTCCTTTAAAAAAGGGTTGCGGAAATTTTTCAGTGTATATATAATGTATATATAGTATATATACATTATATAATTTATAAGGTTAACCAATTAGTAAACAGTGACTACTATGCCCTGTACTGAATCATCCAAAGGTCAATATTAAAAAACAAAAAAGAGGGATTGGCATGAAAATAATTATCTCCAATAGTTCCAAGGAGCCAATTTATGAGCAAATCATGAATCAAATTAAATCGTCTATTTTAGCAGGCGAAATACAAGAAGGAACAGCAATCCCCTCCATGCGAAAGCTTGCGCAGGATTTACATATTAGTGTTATCACAACAAAGAGGGCCTATGAGGAACTGGAGAAAGAGGGTTTTATTTATTCGATTGTTGGAAAAGGTTCATTTGTGGCCGAACAAAATTTAGAGGTCATCAGGGAGAAGAAACTAAAAGCGATTGAAGAACAATTGAGCACTGTCATTACAAATGGCAGGGAAATTGGCTTATCTCTGGAAGAACTACAACAATTATTGAAGATATTATATGAGGAGTGAAATGATGGAGAACGTGGTTGAACTAAAAAATGTAACGAAAAAATTTAAAGGTTTTTCCGTTGAAAATATAAATTTGGATGTGAAGCAAGGCTTTGTAACAGGTTTTATCGGAGCAAATGGAGCAGGGAAATCGACAACGATAAAAATGATTATGAATTTGTTAAAGCCGGATGCTGGTGAAGTTAAACTCTTTGGAATGGACTATAGGACGCATGAGAAGGAAATTAAAGAGCGGATTGGATTCGTTTATGATGGCAATGTATTTTTTGAAGGGTTGAACTTAAAAGATATTAAACGAATTGTGGGACCAGCTTATAAACGTTGGGATAATCAAGTATTTGACCATTATATTGACCAGTTCGAGTTACCGTTAAACAAAGCAATTAAAACATTTTCTAAAGGAATGCAAATGAAGGCATCTTTAGCACTTGCGCTCTCACATCATGCAGAACTAATCATTATGGATGAGCCAACGGCAGGCTTAGATCCGATTTTTAGACGGGAACTACTCGCCCTTTTGCAGGAATTAATGGTTGATGAGAACCGTACCATTTTCTTTTCCACCCATATAACAACTGATTTGGATCGAATTGCTGATTATATTACATTCATACAAGGCGGGAAAATCATCTTCAATCGCTCTGTTCACGATGTAGCTGAAAACTATGCTCTTGTTAAAGGCGGGATCGATCTATTGGATAGAGATACGGAGAAGCCTTTTATCCAAGTTCACCGTGCACCAACAGGGTTTGAAGCATTAACGGATAATGTAAGGGCAGTAAAAGAAACATTCGGAGATACGGTAGTCATTGAACAGGCTTCTTTGGAAGATATTATGTATTACATGAAAGGTGGTGTTCGTCATGTTTAATCTCATTAGACGTGATCTCATCCTGCAGAAAAAACAACTTTTATTTTTTATTCCGATTATTCTATTTTTTATCTATATGGATAAACATCCCGCTTTGACTTTTCTTGTTGCCAGTATTTTTATTCCCTTTAACGCATATGCTTATGACGAAAAATCAGAGACGAATATATTATTAAATTCCTTGCCTTATACACGTAAAGAAATTATTGTATCGCGCTATCTTGGTGCCGTTTTTTATATGGTCATAGCCTGTGGGCTGACAAGTTTAGCATTATTTCTATTTGGCAGGACGTTTACGATGACAGATATGGCAATTGGAGGAGGCTTATTTTTAACATTTGCTGCTTTTACTTTTCCGCTATTCTATATCCTTAAACCAGGTTACATCTCAACAGTAGTCATTATTAGCTTTCTCTTGTTAGCTGCTGCAGGGCCACCTGTCGTGATATTTTTTGCCGAACGATTAACTGCGATTACCAATTTCATTATGAATTTATCTGACCTTGTTTTATATACTGGAACGGCCCTAGTGGTTATCGTAATTTATGGTCTTTCTTGGGCGATGAGCATGGTTATTTATCAAAGAAAAGTATTTTAAATCGCCGCTTAATTTTGAGTGAACTCCCCATTTTTGATGTAAAGTATCTCCTTTAAATGTTGCTTAAGGGAGATACTGACCTCGTTATTCCCTGCTTTTCTCTTGTAAACTAATAACCTTTCCCTATCCTAATGACTGTCAGGATGATAAGATAAATGAAATTGCTTTTCTTAGAGACGAAATGGTAATTATGGGTAAGGGAATTTGCAGGGCTGCAAAACCTGTCTAGAAACGGTTAGCGCTCGATAGGAAACAGGCAACTTTTCGAAAATAATTCTATTTACAAATTTCCGAACCATTATTGATCCTTTCATACAGAATGAGCATGTTATGGGAGCGGGGCAAGGATGTCTTTAACGTTCAAGCTGGATGTTGAAATGGTATAAAAGATCGGGAAAAAAGAGTGGGTGTTCACGTGTCAAAAAGTTTGGCGGAAGATTATATGGAACCAGAAATACAGAAAAAGCTGTATAAACGGACATTGGTTATTGTGGTTATTTCACAAATATTTGGTGGGGCAGGATTAGCGGCAGGTATAACAGTCGGAGCGCTTCTTGCACAGCAGATGCTTGGAACAGATGCGATGGCAGGACTTCCTGTTGCTTTGTTTACACTAGGATCAGCAGGATCTGCGCTATTAGTTGGCAGGCTTTCTCAACGTTTTGGACGTCGCCTAGGTCTTGCAGCAGGCTTTATAATAGGTGGCTTGGGAGCATCTGGAGTGGTAGTTGCTGCTTTGCTTAATAATATCCTCCTTTTATTTGTCTCATTGTTTATTTATGGTGCAGGCACTTCGACGAATTTGCAAGCACGTTACGCAGGCACCGATTTAGCGCAGCAAAAGCAGCGGGCGACAGCAGTCAGTATTGCGATGGTGTCCACAACATTTGGAGCTGTCGCAGGACCGAATTTAGTCAATGTAATGGGAGAGTTTGCTGTACTCATCGGGCTCCCTTCGCTTGCGGGCCCTTTCATTTTATCTGCCGCCGCATTTATCCTAGCTGGACTTGTCATTTTCATCTTTCTTCGTCCAGATCCGTTAGTGGTTGCCAGAGCGCTTGAAGCGTTAGCTCAGGAGCGTACGGTTAAGGGCCCTTTAGGTGCTGTACATGAAGAGGAAAATAAGAAGGGGGTTATTGTTGGTACGACAATGATGGTGCTAACGCAAATTGTCATGGTCGCCATTATGACGATGACTCCAGTTCATATGGGTCATCATGGTCATGATTTGGGAGCCGTAGGACTTGTGATCGGCTTTCATATTGGTGCGATGTATCTCCCTTCTTTAGTGACAGGCGTCCTTGTTGATAGGTTTGGTCGTACTGTGATGGCGATCGCATCGACAGCTATTTTGCTTTTGTCAGGCATTGTTGCTGCGATTGCACCAGGTGATTCAATGATTTTTCTCATCGTTGCCCTGTCCTTGCTTGGTTTAGGCTGGAACTTTGGGTTAATTACAGGAACGGCCCTTATTGTAGATTCAACCAACACGGCTACACGGGCGAAAACCCAAGGAAAAGTCGATGTATTAATTGCTTTGGCAGGGGCTTCAGGCGGGGCTTTTTCGGGACTGGTCGTTGCTGGTTCAAATTATGAAACATTGTCATTAGCTGGTGGGATTTTATCTTTAATCCTCATTCCTGTTGTAATCTGGTCGCGACAAAAGAAAGAACAAAAGGCTTAGAATGAAGTCAAAGAAATACACACACGCCGTAAAGCGTCGATGGAATGAGTCTTTGCGAGAGGTCTAATCGGCCAGTACGTGGAAAGCGAGAAAGACTTCAGTCCGTATAAGTGGTCCATTTGACCAGAACAATTGAGGTCTGCGAGAGTTCAATCCGATTAATAGGGCCAATATAAAATAAACTGCCGGAGCTAACGTCACTTGCTTTCTACCCAGACAGAACAGAGGACAGTAGCTCTGGGAGTTCTGTAAAAAAAGATCCTGCTGAGGACTTTTTCAATGGCCTCATTTACGGGATAGGTGAGTGATTCTCTGAGGAAGCTCATCGCCCGCTGCTAGAGCGGAACTCAACGGATGTTAAACGCCAGTCCTATCCAAAAGACATCGAGAGGTAATACTCTTAATGCCTTTCTCAACAAATTGGCGCGTGGTGTGGAGTCACTTAATTTTTTTCTATCACATGGATCATGATTTTGGTGACGAATTCCTCTTTTTCGTTCTTTACGACTGTATCATAAATATATTCTTCAAGTGCGTAGTCCCCTAATGTTAGGTTTAGCCGTTCCATTTCAGAAAAAAGGCGTTTGTATGTTTTATCGATCGTTTTTTCATCACCGATGTGATAGCCGATGAGATAATTTCCTGGAGCTTTTTCAAAATAGGAGTACCCCTTCTTTGGTTTAGGTTGTTCCATGTATAAATAGCTATAATTGGAGAACTCCCCTTTTACTAATTGTTCACGCTTCGTTAAGACCCCGATAGGATGTCCTGTATCGAGATGAGACAAATATAATTCATCGACAAAGTCTGAAATTGCTTCAACAAAGCCTTCATCCGCAGTATTTTTAATCTTTCGACTTAAATACAGGGTGGTTCTAGGTAATTCCTCCAAAATGATTCGATTGAAATCAAGCTTTGCCGCTTCTTGCATGAGTCTGATTTTGGCGTCTATCATCGTTTCTTTCATCTCAATTTCTTGCCGCTTTTTCACGATTTCATCCTTTTTCTGATACATCATCGCTAAAAATGTTTCCGGTGATTTGTTTTGCATATAATGTTGAATATCACTTAAGGACATATCAAGATCCTTTAATAATTCGACAACAAAGAAGAGTTCTATTTGATGAATGGAATAAAAACGGTACCCTTTTTCATTTTTGAATTCGGGAGAAAACAGTCCAATTTGGTCGTAATAAAAGAGGGTTTGTTTATTGATTTTGCAAAGTTTCGCAAACTCTCCTGTCGTTAAATATTTGCCGCTCTTTTTACTCATTTATAATTTCCCTCCTTGACTATATAGTTACTATATACATTAAGATGATAAGAGTAAATATGGAAATTCGTTTATTAAGGAGCTTATACAGGATGAGAAGTTATAAAGTCACGTTAGGATTACTATTAATGAATTTGTTTATTGCCTTTTTAGGGATTGGCCTTGTCATTCCAGTTTTGCCTACCTTGATGAATGAATTAGGGATTACAGGTACAATCGTGGGCTATTTAACGGCAGCATTTGCGATAGCTCAATTAATTGTTTCTCCATTCGCAGGGAAAGCAGCTGATAGATTCGGTCGAAAAATAATGATTGTCATAGGTTTATTTATTTTTGGTATTTCCGAGTTGTTATTCGGACTTGGGAAAGAAATTGAAGTGCTGTTTATTTCTCGAATTTTAGGAGGGGTTAGTGCGGCCTTTATTATGCCGGCAGTAACCGCCTTTATTGCAGATATTACGAATATGGATACGCGGCCAAAAGCTCTTGGCTACATGTCGGCTGCCATCAGCACAGGATTTATCATCGGTCCTGGAATTGGTGGATTTTTAGCTGAATTTGGTACGCGCGTGCCGTTCTTTTTTGCAGGTGGCTTAGGTACAACTGCGGCCGTTTTATCGATTATTTTATTATCGGAACCAACTCGCTCAGAAGAGCATACTGAACAAGCTGCTGAGGGTCAATTTGGCTTGCGACGGATTTTGGCACCAAAATATCTTTTGGCGTTTATTCTCATTTTTATTGCATCCTTTGGCTTAGCTGCGTTTGAATCTTTTTTTAGTTTATTTGTCGATCATAAGTTTCAATTCAAACCAGCCGATATCGCGATTGTAATTACAGGTGGCGCGATTTTTGGTGCTATTTCACAGGTGTTATTATTTGATAGGCTAACACGGATTTGGGGTGAAATTAAGCTGATTCGCTATAGCTTAATTTTATCTGCCATCCTAGTATATCTTATGACAGTTGTCCATTCTTATTTTTCAATTTTGCTCGTTACATTTATTGTGTTTGTCGGCTTCGATTTATTTCGTCCGGCTGTTACTTCCTATCTTTCAAATATCGCTGGGAATGAACAGGGTTTTGTTGGGGGAATGAACTCGATGTTTACTAGTTTAGCGAACATCAGCGGTCCAATCATTGGCGGAATGTTGTTCGATATCGATATTAATTACCCTTATTACTTTGCCACAGTCATTCTTGTAATTGGAATTGTGATAACATGGTTCTGGAAGAACCAACCTGTGGAAAGAGGCCAAGGGGTCAAGGTAAGTAAAGTGAGCGGTTAATATCTTTAGTTTAAACGACTAAGTAGCGTTGATCCTAGGGGGGATTAACGCTTTTTTTATGGGCGTATGAGCTACATAAGAGTTTTCTTTAGTGTGCACATATTATTTTCAAACATTTCATTACGATCTCTATTTCATGTATAGCTTCAATTTGGAAAAGAGAGGTTTGAGCGCTTTTAGCGTGCCTGTGATATTGTGTAGGTTATTTTGCCGTTTAGGAATATTAGGGTGTTTTTGTATTTTATCTTGCCTAGAAACGCTGCTTTCTCTGCTGTTTCACCTTGTCCGGTGTTTATTATCTATTTATAAGGCAACGAAATTTTCTCTAAAGAAAATGCGTTAAATCAGAGGATTACCGAAATATTTATTGAATATGTTCTTAAGACAATAGCTTTGTTATTTATTGATGGTGATTTTCGGCCCATTTCCCCTCTGATTCCATGAAGCGAAAAAAGCTAAACGCGACTTCTTCAACCGTTTCATGGTATCAAAAGATTTTCCAAATATATATCAAGCTTTTACGTGAAATGAACCGAAAATGGTTTTATCAATACTGTTGTTTGTTAAAACTTAGAAATATAGAAAGTGAAGGTGGATCTAGATGGATACAAAGTGGCTTGAATGGGCGAAGCAGCTTCAAGCGATTGCACAAGCGGGATTGACGTACTCAAAAGATATTTATGATCTAGAGCGATTTGAAATGATCCGCAATATAAGCATTGAAATGATGTCACAGCAAACGGAACTGGACGAAAGTGTCATAAGAAATCTTTTTGTTAATGAAACAGGGTATGCAACACCGAAGGTAGATATAAGAGCGGTTGTCTTTAAAGACAACAAAATTTTGTTAGTAAAGGAAAAAAGTGATGGCGCTTGGGCCATGCCAGGTGGTTGGGGAGATATAGGACTAACTCCAAGTGAAGTAGCTGTCAAGGAGGTCAAAGAGGAAGCGGGTTTTGATGTCAAAGCAATCAAACTTTTAGGGGTACAAGATAAAAAATGCCATCCACACCCTCCGTCGCCTTATTATGTGTACAAACTATTTATTCAATGTGAAATCATTGGTGGAGAAGCAACGAAAGGTATGGAAACAAGTGAAGTTGACTTCTTCCCCGAAGACGATCTACCATTGTTGTCGCTAGGGAGAAACACTGAAACTCAATTGAAATGGGCTTTCAAGCATCTTCGAAATTCGGCTGAACCAGCTTATTTTGATTAATGGTGAGACAACTTTTTGTAAAACCAAACGTTTTCGATGTAAAAATAATGAACAGAGCGGATGAATGGAAGGGAGAGAACTTCTCTCTTTATGATTTTTACGTTTAAAGGATTGGCACGCAAAGTTCACAATATCCACGAGCAAGCATTTCTACAGAATATCTTTCAACAATCGGTTTGTTGTCGATTTGATGTCCGCTTTTTTGCAAGAGAGGAAATATTTCTGACCATGCTTGCTGGAGGGCCTCTTCTGTATGTTCTACTAAATAAATAGCGTATTTTCCCCCAGAAAATGTTTGCTCAGCTATTGAATCATCCAGTTGATATGCTTCTGTTATGACAATGCCAACATCATATCTGCATTTTTCAGGTTGTGTTACTTGTGGATTATCCTGTGGGATGCCGAAAAGGATTGCAGCTGACATAAGGTTGTTCGCTGATGCCCACCTTTTTAATCTGGTCATTATTTCGTTATTGCGGGGACCATAGGGACCAACTCTGCGCATGTAGGCAAGTCGATAATTTGGAAGAATTTCCACGTTCATATGCAAAATTTTTCCTCCTTGTTCGTTAATGATGTTCCATTTTGAATGTAGCATGTTATAAAAAAATATACATGTATTTTTTTGATAAAATATGACAGACTGTTGTCCAATTAAGGATGGTATTTTGATAATAAAAATTCATAGTGGAGGAAGAGATGAAGAAGACATGTTCGTGGCCGGGTGACAATCAGCTTATGCGCGCTTATCATGATCAAGAATGGTGTGTACCGAATCATGATGAGCAATATATTTTTGAAATGCTGACTCTGGAGGGTGCCCAATCTGGTTTATCTTGGAGTATTGTTTTAGCAAAACGTGAAGGTTACAAAAAGGCCTTTCATAATTTTGAGCTTGATTATTGTTCAAGCTTGACGGATGAAGATTTAGAAACTATAAAAGAACGAGAAAATGTAATCAAGCATTTGGCGAAGCTGCAGTCTGTTCGAGATAATGCAAAAGCAATTTTAAGGATTCAAGAGGAGTTCGGCAGTTTTGCTAATTATCTATGGCGGTATGTGGACTTTAAACCACTTGTAAATCAATGGGATACTGAAGCGCAAATTCCAGCTGAAACAGCGTTATCGAAACAAATTAGCAAAGATCTAAAGAAGAGGGGGTTCAAGTTTGTCGGACCGGTTACGATGTATTCCTTTATGCAAGCAATTGGTATAATCGATGATCACGTACGGACATGCCCTTATCACACGTTAAATCGATAATGGGTACGCTAAAACGTTTCTCTCTTGCTCAATAGTAAGGAATTAAAGGAGTCACATTGCCAAGCGATAGTAAATGGGAGGAGTTTGTGTGAGAAGTCCGTGAAATGTTTTATACAATAAGAGTTGTTACACCATATTATGAAATAAACGATTTTTGGCTTATTTTGTGTGAGAACAAAGTTCCACACGCAATGAGCCAAAATCAGCTTTTATAAACAAAAAAACAATAAGAAAAATAAATTATGGCATAAAATCAACAAATTAAATATAGTCTTCCATCCATGAATTTGATCTGTTAATATAAAAGTACTTAAGATGTACAGTGATTTTTTCCTGCATAAAAAAGAAGAAAAGGAGGAGGAAATTTCAGAGCCAAGGAGATTTTATTTTGCTGATTTATGGTATTTATAACCATTTTTTATTTCGTTCATTTTGTTAACGTTAACATTTTAAAAAGACGACTGAAACAGCTTGATAAAAAAAGGCGGTGTTTTTTTAATCTTTATAATGTTAACGTTAACATTTTGAGATAGCAGTATTGGAGGAATGAAAAGAGCAAGATTAATGAAACAGTGTTGAAGATTGTACATTTTAAGTTTAGATGTAAGCGGTTACCTTCGTAATATAAACATGTTATTAATAGCGTTAAACTGAAAACGATTTTGAAAATGGAGTGGAGGAAAGTGCGGATGAAGAATATGAAGCATTTGGGTGTTTTGTTGAGTTTATTGTTGTTATTGAGCACGTTTACTGGATGCTCCTCAATCACTGTCTCTAGTGAAGGAAATGAGGAAAAATCGTTTGAATTTATTATTTCAAGCAACCAGCCAGATACACATCCTACTGTTGTTGCATTAAGAGAGTTCGCCAAAAATTTAGAGGAAAAATCACAAGGGACGATGAAGGCAACGGTTTATTCAAGCGGGGTGTTAGGCTCTGATCGTGAGACGCTTGAACTCGTTCAATTTGGAGCTGTTGATATGGTCTCAACAGGTGTATCAACAATCGAATCCTATGAAAAAATGTATTCCTTGTTTAGCGTTCCCTATTTGTTTAATGATAAGTCTCATTATTATCGAGTAATGGATAGTGAGTATATGCAAGAGGAAATATTTCCACGAACAGCAGAACTTGGTTTTGTCGTGAAAACATGGTTTGATGCAGGAGCCCGCAGTTTCTATACAAAGGATACTCCAATATCAGAACCTTCTGACTTAAAAGGTTTAAAAATGCGAACATTAGCTTCTCCAACATTAATGGAAATGGTTAGCTTAATGGGAGGAAACCCTACGCCGCTTGATTGGGGAGAAGTGTATGGCGCGCTTCAACAAGGGGTCATCGACGGGTTAGAGAATAATGAATTGGCGTTAACTGTTAATAAACATGCGGAGGTAGCGAAGGAATTTTCTAATACGAAACACTTGTTTGCCCCTGACGTATTAATTATGAATACAAACACTTTGAACAAGCTGACGAGCAATCAAAAAGCCATTTTAGACGAGTGTTTTGGGGAGTTAAGCTTAAATCAACGCGAATTATGGGAAGCGGAAATAGAGAAAGCCATTCAAGAAGCAAAAGAACAAGGTGTTAACTTTACTAATCCGGATGTGCAAGCATTTATTGAGAGTGTAAAACCAATGCATGATCAGGTTGCGAAAGAATATCCACAATTTGTCGACCTAATTAACCGTTTAAGGAACGAATAGCCGGTTGAGCCATTAAAGGAGGGAAAATCATGAGTAAGTTTTTTAAACTACTGAATAAGGGAATTGAGTATTTGCTAATGGTATTAGTTGCGTTAATGGTCATTTCCTGCGTATGGCAGGTAATGTCGAGGTATATATTTGGGCAGGCTAGTGCACAGACTGAGGAGCTGATGCGATACGCGATTATTTGGGTCTCTATAATTGGAGGGGCTTACGTCTATGGAGAAAAAGGACACTTAGCGATCACCTATTTTGCAGATAAACTTAACAAGACCATCGCCAAAGGAATTGCGATCTTCATTGATGCAGCCATTTGTATCTTTTCAGCTATCGTTCTTATTTATGGAGGATACCAAATTGTGTCAGCAACCATGATCCAGATTTCACCGGGAATGGGTTTGCCTATGGGGTATATGTATATGGCTTTACCGATTGCAGGCATTCTTTTCATCCTTTATTCAATAGGTCATATTACTACTAAATTAAAAACGGAAGTTATCTAGCTTAATAGAATGGAGGAAAAATAGATGGATATTGCAATTCAAGCCGGTCTTATATTATTAGTGATCTTTGCCTTTTTGTTGCTAATAGGTACTCCTATTGCCTTTAGTATCATTATTTCATCCGTTATCACAGCAGTCGTAATTTTTCCTATCAACACGTCGATTATTATCGCAGCACAGAAGGCTGCCACGGGTGTTGACAAACTTTCATTGTTAGCGATTCCATTTTTTATTTTAGCGGGGATTATCATGAATAATGGTGGAATAGCTGTCCGGCTCGTTAATTTTGCCAAAGTAATGGCTGGACGCATTCCTGGTTCACTAGGGCAAACAAATGTAGTCGGAAATATGCTTTTTGGTTCGATTTCTGGTTCAGCGGTCGCCTCAGCAGCAGCGATGGGGGGAATCCTTGGACCGATGCAGGAGAAGGAAGGATATGACAAAACCTTTTCAACCACATTAAATATCGCTTCTGCTCCTACTGGTTTATTAATCCCGCCTAGTAATGTATTAATCACGTATTCACTCGTATCGGGAGGAACATCTGTTGCGGCATTGTTTATGGCTGGATACTTACCCGGGCTTTTATGGGGAGTGCTAACAATGCTTGTTGGCTTTATTATTGCTAAAAGGAATAAATATCCTGTTAGTGAAAAAATTCCGGCTAAGCTAAAATTAAAATTATTTTTGGATGCCATTCCTTCCCTGATGCTTATTGTGATTGTGATTGGAGGAATTACAACTGGTATCTTTACCGCAACTGAAGGGGCGGCGATTGCAGTCGTTTATGCTTTATTCTTGTCTATGTTTATCTATCGCACACTAAAATTAAAGGACTTACCGAAAATTTTAGTTGAAACTTCAAGAACAACGGCTATTATTATGTTTTTAATTGCAGGCTCAACGATTATGAGCTATGTGATGACGGTTGCAGGAATTCCACAAATGATTAGTGAAAGCATCCTTGGGATTACGGAAAATCCGATTGCAATTCTGTTAATTATGAACTTGATCTTATTAATCATCGGTACCTTTATGGATATGACGCCGGCTATTTTAATTTTTACGCCCATTTTATTGCCAATTGCTATGCAGCTAGGAATGGATCCGGTTCATTTTGGAATTATGATAACGATGAATCTTTGCATTGGGAGCATTACTCCTCCAGTTGGAAATTGTTTGTTTATCGGGTGTAAGGTTGGAAACATTAATATTGATAAAGTGATAAAACCATTAATTCCTTATTATTTTGCGATTATCATTGCCTTATTAATCGTTACCTTTGTTCCGGCGCTCTCTCTTTGGATTCCAAGCTTAACTGGAAACCTGTAAGTCATTTTGCTAATGGGTATTGCTGTTGAACTGCGGAGAAATCGCGTTTACTACTTACTTACAGAAATAAAATTGCGGGGATTAATCCATTGATTCCTGTAAGCTTTGAGCATCAATGCTGATGCCCATTGTTTTAAAAAGGCAAGTGAAGAAAAAAGAATCGCTTTTCTTCACTTGCCCTTTTCATTGCTGTCTTTCTACTGCGCATGATCTTACTTCTCGTTCCTTTTTTTTGAAAAAAAGTAGCACAGACCTGTCTTTGGCCTGTGCTACTAGTTGTCCATGCCCTTTTAGAGGGTAACGCCAGTTTTAAATATCGCGATTTCACGGAAATCATTTTTCTCGTTGTTTACGAGTTCTCCACTTGCAACTTTAATAATATACTTTGTGAAATCCTCTAGAACACTATCCGGTTCCTGTTCTAATAGGATGCCGGCATTATAGTCAATCCAATGTGGTTTTGCCTCGAAAAGAGGGGTATTGGTTGATATTTTCATCGTTGGTACAAAAGCTCCAAATGGCGTTCCACGCCCAGTCGTAAATAATACTAATTGACAACCTGCCGAAGCTAAAGCAGAAGAGGCGACTAAGTCGTTACCTGGAGCACTCAATAGGTTTAATCCTTTCCGAGTTAAGCGATCGCCATATTTGAGAACATCCACTACAGTCGAGGTTCCTGCTTTTTGTGTACATCCTAGTGACTTATCCTCTAATGTCGTAATCCCGCCATCTTTATTCCCGGGAGAAGGATTTTCATAGACTGGTTGTTTATTTTCAATAAAATATTCCTTGAACTCATTAATTAACCCTACAGTTTTTTCAAATACTTTTCTGTCTGCCGCGCGTTCCATTAAAATCGTCTCCGCACCGAACATTTCAGGCACCTCTGTTAGGACTGTTGTGCCACCTTGAGCGACAAGGAAATCGGAGAATCTCCCTAAGAGTGGATTTGCGGTGATGCCAGAAAACCCATCAGAACCACCACATTTTAACCCAACCTTTAATTCTGATAATGGTACTGATTCTCGTTTATCACCTTTAGCATTCTCATAAATTTCTTTTAATAATTGTACGCCAGCTTCAATTTCGTCCGTTACTTCTTGAGAGACAAGAAATTTAACACGGTTTTCATCGAATTCGCCTAAACTTTCTTTGAATTCATATAGATTATTATTCTCGCACCCTAGTCCTAAAACTAAGACACCGCCGGCATTAGGATGTAAAACGGCATCCTTTAAAATTTTCCTTGTGTTTTCATGATCATCTCCTAATTGGGAGCAACCAAAATTATGTTTTAGTACTAGAATATTTTCAAATGGGCTGATATCGCCTACCTCTTTTTCAAAGAGCTTAATCATACGTTCGGCTACCCCATTCACACAGCCCACCGTTGGGACAATCCAGAGTTCATTACGAATACCGACGTCGCCGTTGACACGTCTATATCCTTTAAAGGTTAAATTTTGTTGCTTATATGGGTTGGAAGTTAGCTTTTGTTTAAACTGATACTCTTTGATCCCATCTAAATTCGTTTTCGTATTTTGTGTATGAACATGTTCTCCGATCGCAATATTTATAGTAGCATGACCGATCGGATAGCCATATTTTACGACATTTTCATTGATTGGAATATTCTTGATCGCTACCTTATGCCCCCTTTTGATGTCTTCTTTAAGCACTACTTCTTTTCCTTTAACAGCGATAGTTTGGCCAGCTTGTAAATCTTTTAATGCAACAACGACATTATCCGATTCGTTGAGTTGAATGATATCCAACATTGTTAGTCCCCCTTAATTAGCTGTTTATTTTCCTAGAACGGTCTGAATGGCTTGCTTCATACCGTGAATTTCAATTTCATAAAGGTAGTTGGTCACAGCGGTTGTTAAACCTGGTACTTCGTTTAAATCCATCTCCCAGTTTTGTTCGTAAGCTAATACATTCGTTACAATGGCATGAATACTTTCAATGGAGGAATCATATTTGCTCCATTGCTCCTTAAATAAGGCTAAGATGTCAGGGTCATCGGCAAGCTTGATCTCTTCTTCTTCACGTTTTCCTTTATAAAAAGAAATTAGAGCAGCAAGAGAGAATACTAGCTTTTGAGGCAATTTCTGCTTACGATTGTAATATTCTAGCAGCGATGGCAAATCTCTTGTTTTAAACTTAGACATGGAGTTAAGAGAAATACTTAATAGGAAATGTTGAATAAAAGGATTTTGGAATCGCTCTAAAACTGCATGGGCAAAAGATTGCAGTTCTTCAAGTGAAAGGTCCAATGTCGGAATGATCTCATCATAAATCAGTTCTTTTACAAATTGACCAATGACCTCATGCTCGACCGATTCTGCTACTGTATTCAATCCATAGAGGTAAGAAACAGGTGTCAGTGCAGTATGGGCCCCGTTTAATATGCGAACCTTTCGTGTTCGGTAAGGTGTCATATCATCGACAAATAATGTATTTAAACCAGCTTTATGGGCCGGGAATTCGTCACGAATCCATTGTGGTCCTTCAATAACCCATAAATGGAACTGTTCTCCAACGACAACTAGATCATCTTTATAGCCAAGTTCCTGTGTGATTTCATCAATGTTGTCACGTGGATATCCAGGCACAATGCGATCGACAAGGCTGCAACAAAATGTGTTTGCCTCTTTGATCCAGTTTACGAACTGATCTTCAAGCTTCCAAAGGGCAGCATATTGAAGGACTATCTTTTTCAATTTTTCTCCGTTCCGATCAATCAATTCACATGGGATAATAATGAAGCCTTTATCGTTATCACCGTGAAACGCTTGATACCGGTAATATAGGAATGCTGTTAGTTTGGCAGGAAAGCTGCTTTGTGGGCGATCCTCCAGTCGATCGTTCTCATTGAAGGCAATTCCAGCCTCTGTCGTATTGGAAAAAATAAAGCGCAGCTCTGGGTTTTCAGCAAGTTTCGTAAATTCTTCATATTGTGTATAAAGATTTAACCCTCTATTAACCGCGCTGATGACTGTATGCTCCTTGACTGCTTTTCCATTTTTTACACCCTGTAAATAAAGCGTGTATAACCCATTCTGGTCATTTAATTTTTCAACTAAGCCTTGGCCAAGCGGTTGAACGATGACGACACTGCCATTAAAATCAGTGTTTTTATTCAGCACGTCAATTTGCCAATCAACAAATGCCCGTAAAAAATTTCCTTCGCCAAATTGCAGAATTTTTTCTGGATAATGATGGTTTTCTTTTAATAATTCTCTCGATAACTTTTCCATACGTTTTCCTCCTTTTATGCACACGTTAACAATTTTCGTTAAAAGTATTACTAGCCATATGACTAGTAATGATTAAGAAGATTTTAAAGAAGAAACCGATCGTCTAATGATAAGTTCTGTTTCAACGTAAATTTTTTCACCGGACATTTCTGCCTCTTCTTCTGTTTCTAGCATCTCTAAAAGTTTTTGTGCTCCCAATGAACTAATTTTTTCAATCGGTCGTTTTACGGTTGTAAGAGATGGATTGGTGTAACGTGCAAACTCAATGTCATCAAAACCGACGATCGAAATATCATCGGGAACGCTTAAACCATTTGCAAATGCAGCATTCAGTGCACCAATGGCCATATCATCGTTTGAACAAAAAATGGCTGTCGGGGGATGATCCAACTTAAGTAACTTTTCTAACGCTTGATAACCACTTTCCATATCATAATTTCCTTGAACAATGTATTCATTCTTAAGCGGAATATTATGGTCATGGAGTGCCTTTAAATAGCCTTCTCTACGTTTTATCGTGGATTTAAATCCTTTAATCCCTTCAACGATGGCAATGTCACGGTGGCCATTTTCGATTAAATGATGGACGATTTGTGCTGCACCCTCCCGATCGTTCGATAAAATATTGGTAAGCGAGGAGTCGCCAATATCTCTTCCTAAAACGACACAAGGTATCTTTTTTTCTTTTAAGTAAGCAAGGAAATCATCATCGATGTCACTTTGGCTCATTAAAATAATCCCATCGAAACGTCGATGATTAATCATCGTATAGTCGCCAAGGTTTTCGATGCCTCTGACATACAAATTATAGTGTTGATCAATGACAGAATTGACGCCCTTTACCGTTTCGACAAAAAAACTGGAAGAGGTTCCGTTTGTAATACTTGTCAGGAAAAGTCCGATTGTGTAGGACTTCTGCATGACAAGACTTTTTGCATTATAATTTGGTGTATAATTGAGTTGAGAAGCTATTTCCAGTATTTTCTTTTTAGTTCCTGGTTTAATGAGAGGGCTGTCATTCAGTGCCCTCGATACAGTTGTATGGGAAACATTTGCTAGCTTTGCAATGTCTTTAATGGTAACCATTGATTCCATCCTTTTCAAAATTCGCTCCTACCATTCATCATATCAAAAAAACTAGAAATTAATAGCCCCCTACAAATTTAACCTATTTGGCTGACATTGCTCCTTGAGTAAATTGAAAGTATTCCTTTGCATTATTATAGGAAATTCCTTGAACGATTTTTCCTAAAAATTCGATATCATTTGGCACCTCGCCATTTTCAACCCATTCGGCTATTAATGCACAAACGAGTCTTCTGAAATATTCATGTCGAGTGTAAGAAAGAAAGCTTCTAGAGTCTGTCAGCATCCCAATAAATCGAGTGAACAGCCCCAAATTGGCCAGTGACTGCATTTGCTCCAACATTCCGGTTTTATTATCATTAAACCACCAGGCTGTTCCAAATTGAATTTTGCCTGGAATTCCGCCACTTTGGAAGCTGCCGATAATGGTTGCAATGACATCATTGTCTTTTGCATTTAATGAATAAATAATCGTTTTAGGCAGTCCGCTCTCCTGTTCGATAGCATCCAATAAATGGGTTAGAGGTTTTGCAATTTGGTCATCATTAATCGAATCATAGCCTGTATCCGGACCAAGAATGTCAAACATTTTCCTGTTATTATTTCTCAACGCGTTAATATGGAACTGCATCGTCCAGCCTAATTCAGCGTATAATCCACCTAAAAATTTGAGCGTATAGGTTTTATATTTTTTCTCCTCTTCAATCGAAATTTTTTGCCCTTTTAAAGCCTTTTCAAAAATGATTGCTACTTCTTCCTTTGTTGCTTCTGCAAACACCATCGAATCAATCGCATGGTCAGAAATGCGCCCACCTACAGAATGGAAAAAGCGAGCTCGGGCCTCAATTGCATGTAAAAAAGCGTCGTAGGAGCTAATCTCTATATGGGAAACTTCTTCAAGCCTCTGTACCCATGGTCGGAAGCCTTCGCGAGTAATCTCTAGCCCTTTATCAGGCCGGAAACTTGGCAGGACTTTAACATCAAAATCATGATCTTCCTGGATGCGCAAATGATATTGCAATGCATCTACCGGATCATCGGTTGTACAAACGACCTGAACATTTGCCTTTTTTATGAAATCGCGCGCACTGTAACCGGGACTATTCAGCAGTGCATTTACTTTTTCCCAAATTCGTGGTGCGCTTTCTTCGTTCAATAATTCATCGATGCCAAAAAATCTTTGTAGTTCTAGGTGTGTCCAGTTATATAACGGGTTGCCGATCGTCATTGGAACAGTTTTTGCCCAGGCAAGGAATTTTTCGTAGTCCGTAGCACCCCCGGTAATATATCTTTCCTCAATGCCATTGCTTCTCATAGCGCGCCACTTATAATGATCCCCGTATAACCAAATCTCGGTAATATTTTTAAACGTTTTGTCTTCGTAAATCTCCTTTGGGCTTAAATGGCAGTGATAATCAATAATTGGCATCTCTTTTGCATAATCATGATATAGCCGAATGGCTGTTTCATTGTTTAACAGAAAATGGTTATCCATGAAATTCTTCATAATAGCACCGTCTTTCTAATATTTGATTGACTTGGGAAATAGGGGGGGATGTTAGCCTATTTCAGTCCTCCTTATTTCGTTCACGTTAACAAAGTTGTTTTTTCAATAATGTTAACGTGAACATTTTCAACTTTATTTTAACTTGTTACTATATGATTGGCAATCATTTTCACGAAAAATACTTACAGGCTTTCACAATAGAAGCGAAATCTTACCGGACAATTTTCCCAGGAGTCGTATGAATGAAATCTCGAATTTCACTCTCGGTAAAATTGCTGTAATCCCCGCGTATCGTATGCTTTAATACGGATGCAGCTGTTGCAAAAGCGGCGATCTCTTCTGGTGCCCACTCCCTCATAATTCCATGAAGAATCCCTGCGGCGAACGCATCTCCGCCACCGACGCGGTCAACCATTTGGTCAATTGGATGCATTTTCGATTGATAAAGGGTTCCGTTTGTATAAATATTTCCTTGAAGGATATTGGTTGAGGCTGAGATCACGTCACGAAATGTACAATAAAGCCATTGGATATTTGGATACATTAGTTGAATTTGCTGATAATAATAGGCAAGCTGTTCGCGTTTCTCCAATGTATCACCAGTCGGTTCAATTCCTAACAAATACCGGGCATCCAATTCGCCACATGAGCAAATATCTACATATGGCAGGAAGGTTTGGAATGCTATGGCTGCTTCCTGCTGACTCCATAACGTCGCCCGATAATTAAAATCAAAGCTTGTGGTCACACCAAATTGCTTTGCTTTTTGCAACGAGTAAAGTACAGTTTCTTTCAAGCTCGGTGATAACGCAGGAGTAATGCCACTAACATGGTAAAGAGCAGCACCAGAAAAAATCATTTCGAAATCCACGTCTCTTAAGGCGAGCTGTGAAATACTTGAATATTTCCTGTCATAGACCACTTGAGCACTTCTAGGTCCCACTCCTGATTCAACATAATAGGTTCCTAGTCTGTCTCCACCTGTTCGTAAATACTCTGTATGGACGCCGTTTGTTTTCAAATGTTTTTCTGCAGCATAGCCAAGGGGGTTTTTCGGTACCTTGCTAACAAAATAAACTTTATGTCCAAATTTTGCTAACGATATAGCTACATTGGCTTCCGCTCCACCAAAATGGCTATAAATTTGATCTGTTTGGAACAAGCGCTCTCCAATGTTTGTCGAAAATCGAAGAAGAAGCTCCCCAAATGTAATAATCTTTTTCATGTTGTTACACACCTCTGGCAGCTTGAACCTTTTTTACATAAGCGCGTGCAAGCTCAGTTATTTTTTCATACTCTCCGGTTTTTGCAGGTGCTACCAAATTTCCTCCTACACCTACCGCTACACACCCGTTTTGGATCCATTTCTCAATATTTTCAAGACTTACTCCTCCGGTTGGCATCAAATTGATTTGTGGAAGAGGTGCTTTAATGGCTTTCACAAAATCTGGACCATAGGCGTTACCAGGGAAAAGCTTTACAATGTCGACTCCTGCTTTCAGCGCTTCTTTCATTTCTGTAATGGTCATACAGCCGGGCATATAGGGGACTTGATAAAGATTACACAGTTTTGCTGTTTCTTCATCAAAACTTGGACTTACAATATATTCGGCCCCCGCTAAGATGGCAATTCTCGCAGATGTCGCATCAAGAACGGTACCGGCACCGATAATGACCTTGTTGTTATTTTTATAAATAGAGACAAGTTCCTTAATCACAAGGTCCGCATCCTGAACGGTGAAAGTCACTTCAATCCCATAGATCCCACCTTTCACACATGCTTCAGAGATGTTGAATGCTTCCTCCTTTGAGTCGGCCCTAACAACGGCTACAACACCGCAATTCATTAACTTCGTTAGCGTTGCTAATTTTTTCATTCTCTCACTCCTTCCCATAACATTAATGCACACGTTAACATTTTTGTGGACAGAAATGATTAGACAAATAGTATTCTGCCCTAGCTACAAACATGGTCATTGCAGTATTAATGTTAAAATATTGTAATGTCGATTACAATAGGAATGGCTTAGTAAATCCGAACAATCTTTGAACAGTGGTGAGAAAGCAAGGGAATAGTGTATCCGCTCGGGTTTTCTATAGCTATCTAGGACATTCCATTTTGATTAGTGCGGAAAACTTTTTATGACTGTGTCTAGCGCAAGTAACCAAAGTCTAACAAACTTCAAGTTCTAGTGAATTTTTAACTTTTACGACCTGGATTGGTAAATTTTGTATTGTATCAGGGTTGTTATGGAAATGCCATAGGAAGTGGGAATTAAATCAGTTTCTGATTGCTGTTGGGGGGAAAAAGTTTGAAAGAATATTATTCGATTGGTGAAACAGCTAAATTAAACAATATATCCGTTCAGACTCTTCGTTACTATGACCGATTAGGGATATTCAAACCGGAGCATGTCGATGTTAACAATGGATATAGATTCTATCACATTAGACAATTTTTTTATCTAGACATTATAAAGTCATTAAAATATATCCAAACACCATTGGAAGAAATAAAAAAGATTTTAGTAGATACTCCTGAAAATATGCTTCACTCCCTTAAAAAACAAGAAAAAGCTATACAAGAAGAAAAGGCAAGGCTTGTTCAAGCAGAACAGTTGCTTGAAAGGAGGAAGCTTCAATTAGCTGAGCAGATTGAGATTTGCCAAAAAAGCAGGAAGAAGGTATTTACACACGTTATATAGACGAGCAAAAGGTGTTAAAAATTGATACCTCCAATTCTAGCCCTAATGATGCGCCGTATTTCCATATTCGTCAATTAGCCGACAAACTAGAAGAGAGATGTTCATTGATTGATAATCAATGCGGATACATATATGAGATGAAGGATTATCAAAATATTAATCAGATTTACTATGATTTCTTTTATACATCTATTCCTCATGACCATATTGAACTAAGTGAAAAAGAGACCGGGCTTGAATTTGATCTGATACCTTCCGGAGAATATGTGTGTGCTGCTTTTGACTGGTCTCTTCAACAATACATTAGCCATTACCAAAAGCTCTATCAATATATAAAAGCTAATGATCTCGAAACAGAGGGGAAAATGTACGAGGTTTCGATTCCGATCAATTATAGCGCCATAAGAGAAGACTGCTTTATTACAGAAATCAGGATAAAAATAAGATAATTATTTTCCTGCTTTATCTTTACACATAAAGTGTATTTTTTTCAAATTACAGCACTTGACCCTATAGCTACTATAGGGTTTAAAATGCGTTACATAGAAGTGTATGCTGAGATGAAAGGAAGGATGAGAAATGGCTATTGTAATGAGATGTTTTAGGTAACAACGCGCACAAACCTTATTAAACTAAGGTTGATAAACAAAATAAACGAGAGCTTAAAAAAGGAGAGATTTTTGAAGATGAGAACCCCAATACAAGAACCTATTTGGTATTCCTATCCGGGCATGATTGCTGTAGTTACAGCTCGATATAATGGGAAACAGAACGTCATGGCTTCTGGCTGGCATACCTATATCGGATCGAATCCAGGTATGTATGGAATTTCATTGCAAAAAAAAGCATATACGTACCATATGATTGAGAAAAGTGGCGTGTTTGGTGTTCATTTTTTACCAGCAAATTGTTCTGAGTTTATCCAAGCGGTTGGTACGTGCAGCGGCTCAGAAATTGATAAATTTCAAACATTTAATATCCCCTACGAGAACGGTTTAAAAGCAGATATTCCGGTTTTGACGGATGCCTATTTTGCCTATGAATGTGAAGTGAAAAGTATCACAACGATTGCCGATCAGGAATGGATAGTTGGAGAGATCGTGCAACGTTATCAAGATAAAGAATTGTTTTTAGATGACGGACTACCTAACTTAGCTAAGCTTGCGATCCCGATTCATATTGGCCGATCCACATATCGAATTTTAGATGATAAAGCGCCTGAAAAAATCCATACATTTAATTGAAGTAAGGGGAAGTCAAGCTGAAAAGGAATGATTTAAAGGCCGGATTTGAAAAATGATATTGAAAATTCGAAAAGAATGGATATAATAGTAACAATACTTATAAATGGTCGATGACAAAGAGAGTAGTTATTTGTGAAAGTAAGAGCGAGTTAGGGATGGTGGAAGCCTAATGCGGAGCAAATGATGAAGCGCACTTTGGAGATTCCTTCCTGAACGTAAAAGTAGGGAAAGGACGGGGACAGCCCCGTTATCAAGTGGAAGTGGTTTTTAGATTTCTAAAAACAATTAGAGTGGTACCACGGGATTATAATACTCTCGTCTCTTTTTTAAAGAGGCGGGAGTTTTTTTATGGAGGGAATAAAATGAACTTTAAACATGATTTCGTTGAATGTTTATATCCAGCTTTGAATGGTCAATTGGAACAAAAGCAAATCGTGAAAATGATTGAGAAACCGAAGTTTGAACAGCAGGGCGATATGGCCTTTCCTTGCTTTGAATTAGCAAAAATATATCGTAGGTCTCCGAACGATATTGCACTTGCCATCGTAGAAAAGATAAATTCACCTATTTTCGAAAAGGTGGAAGCAGTTGGAGGATATGTAAATGTCTTTTTAAATCGAAAGGATGTTTCAAGTAAGGTTGTGAAGGAAGTTCTATTGCAGAAAGAACAATATGGGAAACTCGATTTAGGAAAGAACGAAGTGATTACAATTGATTTTTCCTCACCTAATATTGCTAAGCCGTTTTCCATGGGGCATTTACGCTCGACTGTTATTGGACATTCATTAGCGTTAATTGCTGAAAAATATGGTTATTCTCCGATCCGAATTAATCA
Source organism: Robertmurraya sp. DFI.2.37 (assembly GCF_029211245.1). Taxonomy (NCBI): domain Bacteria; kingdom Bacillati; phylum Bacillota; class Bacilli; order Caryophanales; family Bacillaceae; genus Robertmurraya; species Robertmurraya sp. DFI.2.37. The sequence goes on from NZ_JARGEJ010000020.1 coordinate 56,899, forward strand.
TTTGGGTGATTGGGGGACACAGTTTGGCAAGTTAATCGTCGCCTATAAAATGTGGGGCGATGAGAAGAAAGTGAAGGAAGCCCCGATTAAAGAGCTATTGACGCTATATGTGAAATTTCATGAAGAAGCCGAAAAAACTCCTGAACTAAATGATGAGGGAAGAGCGTGGTTCAAAAGGTTAGAGAATGGGGATGAAGAAGCACGTCATTTATGGAAATGGTTCAGAGAGGAATCATTAAAGGAGTTCTCAAAAATATATGAATTACTAGGAATTCACTTTGATTCCTATCATGGAGAAGCATTTTACAATGACAAGATGGAGCTAGTCGTGCAAATGATTGAGGACAGGAGGCTTTTAGAAGAATCACAAGGAGCGATGGTTGTTCAGCTAAGCACGGAAGAGTTGCCGCCGTGTCTAATTACGAAAAAGGATGGGACGACTCTTTATGCGACCCGCGATCTAGCGGCAGCTCTCTACCGCAAGGAAAACTATCGCTTCACCAAGTCCTTATATGTTGTAGGTCACGAGCAGTCTCTCCATTTTAAGCAATTATTCGCGGTGCTAAAGAAAATGGGCTTTCCGTGGTATGAGGGAATGGCACATGTCCCGTTTGGCATGATTTTGAAAGACGGTAAGAAAATGTCGACGCGAAAAGGGAAAGTTGTGTTATTAGAAGAGGTGCTTGAGGAAGCGATTCAACTCGCTCGGAAGGATATTTTGAAAAAGAATCCGAACTTAGTGGCTAAAGAGGAAGTGGCCCATCAAGTTGGAGTCGGGGCGATCATTTTTCACGATCTGAAAAATTTCCGCCTTAACGATATTGAATTCTCTTTAGAAGATATGCTTCGGTTTGAAGGAGAGACGGGGCCATATGTACAATACACGCATGCCCGTGCAGCATCACTGTTGAGAAAAGGAAATTATCAAGAAGGCAAGGAACGAATGATCGAAGACAAAGAGGCTTGGCCGATCATAACGGCGTTAATGTCATTTCCAGATGTCATTAAACGCTCTTATGAACAGTATGACCCGTCACAAATAGCAAAATTTTTACTTGATCTTTCAAAAGCATTTAATAAATACTATGCCGCCGTTCGTATACTAGATAATTCTGAACAAAAACTGGCGAGACTATCGCTTGTATATTCAGTCAAGATCGTTCTCAAAGAAGGGTTAAGATTACTTGGAATGGCAGCGCCTGAGGAAATGTGATTCATTCATTTTTTTGTCTGGAAGGATTTTCACGATTGACTAAAGAATTGTACTGTAGGAGGAGACAATTAATTTGGTTGTAAAAAGCTAATAAGGAAAAGTCTTAGAGACTGTATTCCGATGGTGGCTTGAGAAATTTTAAGGGGTTCGTAAAATGCTCAAAAATGAAAAGGATATAATCACAATGATTGAAAATGATCAATGGATGATCGAGGTTTTACAAATAGCGAAAGGGTTGAATTTGCCAGACTGGTGGATCTGTGCTGGTTTTGTCCGTGCAAAAATATGGGATGTTCTTCATGGGTTTAGTCGAAGAACGCCGTTATCGGATGTGGACGTCGTTTATTACGATCCAGCCAATATGGAAGAGTCTTATGAAAAGGAATTGGAACAAAGGTTGAAAATGACCAAACCTGATGTCCCTTGGTCTGTAAAAAATCAAGCAAGGATGCATTTGAAAAGTCGTAATCAACCGTATTTATCGACGATTGATGCTATTTCAAGGTTTCCTGAAACAGTGACAGCTTTAGGAGTGAAGCTTGATGAAGAAAACAATGTCGTATTGATTGCTCCCCATGGAGTTCGTGATGTTATTCAGCTGGAGGTTAATCCTACCCCGGATTTTATGAATGAAAAATACTTTCTCTATGAAAAAAGAGTTAGAACGAAAAATTGGCCAGCTATTTGGCATAAGGTTAAGGTGAATTATCTATGAAAGAGCAGGTAAAGGAACGAAAAATAAACTTAGAAAAAAGACTTGACGGGAAATTTGCTGAGGCGGTCACCAATGTGAAGGATACAGCTCAAGCTCTTGATTGCTCAGGCTCGAGTATGTTTATCATTCATAAAGATAAAATTGTTTCTGAAGCGTATTGGGGCAAGCATGCAAATAGAGATAATGCAAGAAGGATTCAAAAAGACTCGCAATTTCATGTGGCCTCCGTTCGAAAAAGCTATATTGGATTTGCCGTCGCTTATGCTGTCCACTATCGTTATATCGATTCGATTGATGACCCACTCTCAAAATATTTGTCTGTCCATAATGATGTAGTGACGATTCGCCATTTGCTTACTCATTCTCATGGTTTGAATGTCAAAGAAGGAAAAGTGATTCAGGAATTCAAGTCTGGTGAGAATTGGGCTTATCGCGGGATAAATATTCATTTACTAACTGAGATCGTGAAGAAGACAACAGGAAGGACAGTGGCTCAAATTCTTGAAGATGAGGTTTTTCAGCCCTTAGGTTTTAAAGAAACGGGTTGGTACGCTGAGCAGAAGGAGAAATTAGTAGAAGTGATAAGAGATGAGGATGACCGATTTTGGTCAACCGAAAAAGAAACAGATGGTTCTCAGATGAATATGTACGTATCAACTAGAGAACTTGCCTATTGGGGATATGTTCATTTAAAACAGGGAGTAATAGGCGGAGAGCAGGTCATAGCCAAAGAAATATTCCAATTGGCGACAGCACTTCAAAGTCCCGCCTTAAAGGGCAACTACCCTCAAAACGGCTTTTTGTGGTTTGTGAAAGATAGAGCTGTGGAGAAAACTGAAATTGGAGAGCGTGTACCTAAAGGTTCCTATCAAATTTTAGGTTATACAAATGTTGCTGTTCTTGTTATCCCTAAAGATGAGACAGTAGCAGTTCGTATGTATAATCGTTTCGGCTCAACGCCTGATTTTGCGTATTTATCGAATATTAGGAGTTTTGGGGATACTGTCATGAAGTGTTTGCAAGCATAAATAAGAGAAGTGAGGAGCGTCAAGGATGGATAGTGCAATGGAGATATTTCCAATACTGGAGACGGAAAGATTAGTTTTAAGGGAAGTGACGAATGAAGATGCTCAGCAAATTTTTAACTATCTTTCAGATGAAGAGGTCATGAAATATTATGGATTAGAGCCGTTTAAGACGATAGAAGATGCTGTAGACGAAATTTCATGGTATCAATCACTTTTCAATCAAAAAAAAGGAATTCGCTGGGGAATAACTTTGAAAGAACAAGGAGAAGTGATTGGGAGCTGTGGATTTCATAACAAAGTTTCACAGCATTATCGAACGGAAATTGGCTTTGAGCTTAGTAGAGTGTATTGGGGCCAAGGGATAGCAAGAGAAGCGATTGAAGCCATCATCCAATATGGGATGGAATATATGTCGCTGCATCGAATAGAAGCCTTAATTGAACCTCCTAATCTTCCGTCACAAAGGCTGGTTGAGAAACTCGGCTTTACTCGAGAAGGGCTATTGCGAGATTATGAGTTTACTAGGGGGAAATTTGATAATCTGTACATATATTCGTTATTGAAAACCGATGTAAAAAATGAACACCGTTAGGACATCTGGTATGTGTTAAGGAAATGAACAGGAGATGGCCATGTAAAAAATAGTTTTAGTCAAGATTTTGTTAAACATAATGGTTGAGTAACCTTTTATGGCTCATTTCGTGTAAGACCTTGGTTGTCCGCACCTTTTTAGTATAATTGAAAGGTTTCTCATTCCATGAAACAGTAGGAGAAATCTCGTCTGCTCCTGCAAGTTTGACGGAATGAGAGCGATCAACACTGACATATTACAAAGCTTTATGAAAAAGACGCTGAGCGAATGCAAGGCCTCTTTTTCATGATTGGTTGTAATGTGCTCATGTGCTTTTATAGGATTCTTTTAAAATATAATGTTCAATGGCATAAGCAACCCCGTTCTCGTCATTCGTTAAGGTAACAAGGTCACTATGCTTCTTCACTTCTTCATCAGCATTTCCCATTGCAATAGATAACCCTGCCGCACGAAACATGGGCAGGTCATTTCGTTCATCCCCAATAGCTATTGTATTTTCGAGCGGGATCCGAAAATGGCTTGCCATCCTCTTGAGACCATTGCCTTTATTGCCGTTAATATGGGTAATTTCCAAATTGAATGGAGAAGAAGAAGTAACAAATATCCCTTCGATAGACTGCAATTTAATTTGTAAACGCTGCTTCTGTTGGGGATCGAGTGCTAAAATAAGGAATTTTTGCACGGTGTAATCTCCATGGACAATATCTGCAAACTGCTGAAAAAATCCTTGCCCATAAACGGTCGGGGAGGCAGTAAACATCTTGTAATCCTTATGCTTATCGTATTCGGCAGGAACACGTCCAGACGCTAAAACTTGCTCAAAACGTTTAAACCAGTCTTTGTGGACGAAAGTCCCTTTATTAGTCCCCATTTTATAAGGCATTCTCTCGTCCTCAATGGCGCGGGCAATCTGATGACTTTGCTCAGAGGTTAGAGAAGTAAGCTCCAGTAATTTCCCCTCAGTATATAACTCTGTCCCGTTATTACCACCAATAGGACAATCTAGACAATGCTTGGTGAGCTGTTCATGAATCAATATGAATGGACGACCAGACAAGATCATAACGATATGCCCTTGCTGCTGGGCTTTTTTGATCGCCTCAATATTTTCTATGCTCAGTTCTTTATGAGAATTTAAGGTCGTACCGTCCATATCAAGAGCAATTAACTTCATGTATGTTCTCTCCCTTATGTAAAATGAGTCAGCAGTTTTGTTCTAAAATTATCATTAAACTGATTATACCATGAATGAACAGCGAATTTTTTGAGTCTGCCTTCATTTTTGGGAGTGAGTCATTTACAATAAGTTCTAAAGAAAACGGTCAAATGCGTTTCAATTATATGAAGGGAGAGGAGGGAATGTTTTGCGGTCATATTGGCTTTGGCTCTTGCTTAATTTATCGGTTTGGCTATTGGGACTTTGGTATGTGAATGAAGAGATAATCGCAGGAAGATTAATCGGAGCGGCTTTATATTTTCTTTTCTTTTTTATTATACCACTGTTATTGAAGAGACCAAAAATAGTCTGTGTCTTGTTGTTATTGCAGGCGCTTGTCGCCATAATTACTTTTTTTCCTGAACAAGATGGTGATTTTAATCCCTATATCGTTTTAATACTTACCTTATTAATGGGAGAAGGATTTTATCGTCTGAAATTTATGTTAAGTTTGTTATTAGCAATCATTAGTGCAATTGGTTTAAGCTTAACTGCTTTCCAAGCTGAGCTTGTACCAGCAATACAAGTTTTTATAGCTGTCTATTTCATCGTTGTCCTGATCGGGATGACTGTTTTTAAAAAGACATTTGAACATAATCAAGATTTGGAGGCGAGGTATGAAGCGCTTCTTAATGAATATCGAGATGTAAAGCGACGCGTTCTCTCAGAGGAGGAAGCAACAAGACAAGAAGAACGGATGTTAATCGCTCATGAGATTCATGACTCTGTTGGACATAAGCTTTCGGCATTGATGATTCAATTAGAAGCATTTCGCCTCAAAGCTGCGGAACAGGATCGAAATCAGGTTCAATTTCTGAAAGAACTGGCACATGAAAGTTTAGAAGAAACGAGAAGAGCGGTGAAATCATTAAAGGAGAATGAAGCAGGCGGATTACCAGGAATTCTACGATTAATACGCAAGCTTGAGACGGAAAGCTTTTTGCGAATTCACTTTTCTGTTAAACATGGTGCTTTTACAGCTCCGCTAACGGGTGAACAGTCGTTTATTATTTACCGTTCCGTTCAGGAAGCGTTGACAAATGTGATGAAGCATAGTCAGGCGCAGGAAGCAGAAATTTCATTTGAGGCCCCAGGTGGTGGGATTTTTCGCTTTGAAGTAAGCAATCCAGTGACAGAACATACTCATTTTGAGGAAGGCTTTGGCCTCACTGAGATGCGTAGAAGGTTACAAAAATTTGGTGGTGCTTTAGATACATATATGACGAGAGAGAAGTTTATCGTAAATGGTTATTTAAAAATTGGATACGGAGGAGTAGAATGATTCGGATCTTATTAGTTGAGGACCAGATTATGGTTAGGCAAGGCCTAAAAATGATGATTGAGTCTGATGGTGAATTGGTGGTTGCAGGTGAAGCGGATAATGGAAAAGAGGCAGTACAACGATGTGAAAAACAGGCCTTTGATATTGTCATTCTTGATATTAGAATGCCTGTTATGGACGGAATTGAAGCAGCGAAAGTGATTCAAGCCCGTTGGCCACATATCAAAATTTTGATGCTTACGACATTTGATGATAATCAATATGTATTAGAGGCGTTGAAAATCGGTGTAAGTGGTTATATTCTCAAATCGGGGGATACGGAATCTTTGTTACGCTCGATCCGTAGTGCGTTAGCTGGCGGGCTTTCCATTGAAGATCGCGTCGCAGCAAAAGTGATGCCACTTCTTCTCAAACGTGAGGAACAGAAGGAGGCGGACCCGTCTTTAACGCCACGTGAAAGAGATATTTTGACTTGCATTGGGGAAGGGCTTAGCAATGGGGAAATTGCTGAACGACTTGCAATCTCAGTAGGTACAGTAAAAAATAATACAAGTCAAATTTTGAACAAACTTGAGCTAAGGGATCGGACACAACTGGCAATTTACGCCATCCGTCATAATCTTGTTTAAACATATGGTTGTTGAAGTGCTCTTTGGCTCATTTCGCGTGAAACCTTAGCTGTACACGCCTTGTAGTTATGCAAAAAAGTCCTTTGATTCCATGAAAAAAGATAGGAGAAAAAGAGCTTGCTTAAAAATAAAATGATGAAAGTCATGGTTTTGCTGGAGAGAAGTGACTAGAGACAGTAGTAAGACTGTTTCTTTTTTTTTACTCTTAGATAGAGCTAGCTAGGTAATAGTTTGATGAAGGAGGGATTAGGATGCTTGAAACGATAAATTTGAGCAAGACGTTTAAAGATAAAAAGGCAGTTGATGAAGTAAATTTATATGTCAATAAAGGTGAATCAATCGGGCTTTTAGGGCCGAATGGGGCGGGGAAGTCGACGACCATCTCGATGATTTCATCCTTGTTGAAACCAACATCAGGGGATGTGCTGTTTAATGGAATTAGCATTATTAAAAACCCTGCTGAAATCCGCAAGGTGCTCGGTGTTGTCCCCCAAGAGATTGCTCTATATGAAGAATTGTCTGCTTATGAAAATCTAAATTTCTTTGGCGAAATCTATAAAATCGATAAAGGTGAGCTTGAGAGTCGCATTCAGGAAGTATTGGAAATGGTCGGTCTGAAACATCGGCAGAAGGAACTAATCAAAACTTTTTCTGGCGGGATGAAAAGAAGAATTAATATTGCCGCTGCATTGCTCCATCAACCGAAAATTTTAATTCTTGATGAGCCGACCGTAGGGATTGATCCCCAGTCAAGAAATCACATTCTTGAGACGGTCAGGAAATTAAATGAACAGTATGGAACGTCAATCCTTTACACGAGTCATTATATGGAAGAAGTTGAGCAATTATGCGATCGTGTCTATATTATGGATCACGGCAGTATTGTTGCTTCAGGTAGTAAATCAGAGCTATTAAGCATTCTTTCAAACGATGATACTTTCCATGTTCAACTCAGCAAGGGAAGTGAAAAACTAATGGATGCCGTTAGATTAATAAAGGATGTTCGACAGGTGGATGAAACGGAGAATGGTTTACGGATTATTGCCAAAAAGAGGAGTCATCTTTTAAGTGCTCTAGTTCATGGAGCTGAAAAGGAAGGGGTAGAAATCATCCACTTTCAAATGGAGATTCCTAGTCTTGAAGATGTATTTTTGCACTTAACGGGAAAATCATTAAGAGACTAGGAGGGGAATGGAAATGTGGTCATTTTTCAAAAAAGACTTAATCGTATTTTGGCGCGATCGCAAAGGATTTTTATTATCTTTATTCCTTCCGATTGTTCTTATTGTTGTACTTAACTTTGCTTACGCCGGATTATTTGCTAGTGATGATCATTCAGTAAATATAAGGTTAGGAATCGTTCAGGAGGACGATCCCATTTCAGGTATGCAAGAGTTTGAAGCATTGGTTGAAGAAATGGAGCTGATGGAAGAAGAGAAGGATGAACTGCTTCAGCAGGCAGCAATTCATGAGCCTGGAACGGTTCTTTACCATATGCTTCATCGTCCAGAGTTTAAAGATTGGCTTGATGTGCGGGAGTTATCTATGGAAGAAGCAGTTAGTCAAGTTGAAGCAGGGAAGCTTGACGCCTATATGAGAATTCCGTCTCGTTTTACGCTTGATGTATTGAGGACAGGGATACTTGGGGATGATGTGGGAGCGCTGATTGCCATTCATGCAGAGGAGTACTCGACAGAAGTCCAAACCCTGCAGGAGATGATCAATCAATTTGTGAACAGCCTTAATTTTCAGTTTGCCCTTGAAAATACAAACGAATCAAGCGGGCGCGAACCTGTTCTCCCAATTGGTGGAGTGGAAAGAATTGAAGGTTCCGAAGCATATACAATGACACAATACTTTACGATTGCGGTGGCGACACTTTTTTCGTTGTTCATTGCTCAGACAGTGGCGATGAAAACGGTCACTGAAAAGAGAGAACGGGTATTTAACCGCATTGTTTTATCAAACAGCAGCCCTTTCGCGTTTTTAATGGGAAAAATGGCATCCACTTTTTGCTTCTGTTGGTTTCAAATAATGCTTACATTCATGGTTACCCAGTTTTCCCTTAATATTTTTCCAGATCACTCCATTCGATTTTGGAGCGGATTTGTGCTAATCATTTCAGTTTTTGTTTTAACAGTATCCGGTTTGTCCGCATTGTTTACTACGATTACTTTAAGACTGCAGAATCTTAATGCAGCCAACGGAATTTTCACCTTAATTATTATGTTAATGGGACTGATTGGCGGAAGTTTTTTCCCTCTTGAAGGTCTTCCGTTGGTATTTCAGAAAATGGGTGATTGGACGCCGAACGGATTAATACAAACGGTACTGAGTGATTGGATTCAAAATGGAATCTATTCTAATCTTTTGATGCCACTGTTAGTCCTTGTGTTGTTCTTTTCAATGGTTTTAGCTGTTAGTCTGGTACTGTTTCCAAGGAGGGAGAGTCTATAATGCTTGCGGTATTTAAAGCACAATTAAAAAAAGATGTTCGAAAGCCGGTTACAATCATTGCATTTATGGTTGTGAGTATATTAGCAACCCTTATATTTGGAAATAGTACATTTGGAAAACCGCCAACCGTGCCTGTATTTAGCACCGAGCCTAATGGGAAAGAAATAGAAGAAAAATGGATTCATTTGTTGAGAGAAAGTGAAGCTTTAAATTTTGTCCTTGCAGAGGAGGAAGGAGCACTTGAAGATGTGGCATCTGGAAAAAGTAATGTAGCGATCAAATTGATGGAGAATGATTATCGTATCATTACAGCTTCAAACCATTCAATTGTTCCGTTCGTTGAGCAAGAGGTCCATACCATATTTTCAGAAGAAGCTCAGCTTCAAGCGGTGGTTGGGGAGGAGGATACGACAAAAATTAGGAAGGTTGTTGCGAGTTATTTAGAGAATCCACCTCTACAAGTTGAAGTGAAATCCATTAGTGGTGGGGAAATCCCAAAGCATGATATGGGCACGCAATTACTGTTTGTTTTCACACTTTTTGCCGCCATGTTTACGATCGGTTTCAAAGTAAATGGAATTAATGAAGATAAAGTCAATGGGATATGGAATCGATTGATTCTTTCTCCTGTTACGAAAACAAATATGTATGTAGGGCATTTGCTTTATAGTTTTTGTATTGGCTTCTTTCAAATAAGCGTCGTCCTTTTATTATTTCAATATGTACTAAAGTTTGAGCTGGGCGATTTGAGATTAATCATGATGGTTGCTGCAATCTATACGTTAAGTATTGTCAGTTTGGCCATGCTTATAAGCGGTTTTCTAAGGACACCTGAAAAATTTAATATGGTCTTCACTTCTTTCATCCCAATGATTCCAGTTATAAGTGGATTATATATGCCGCCAGGGACAGTCAGCAATCCCATTCTATCATTTGTTGCCGACCTTTTCCCGTTAAAACATGCGGCCGATGCGATGTTAAATATTACTTTATATAATGCGAACTGGAACGACATTTCCTTATCTGTTGCGATTTTATTGCTGATATTTGTCATTTACATGGGAATTGGTATTAACTTAGTGGAGCGGAGAAGAGGGTAGTTAAATGGTGGAGACATGGAGCTGTGCTTCCCAATTGAGAGACAATGCAAAGTTTAACTTTTGGGCCACCCCAAAAAATAAAGCCGCGCTTTTCTGGAGAGGAGTTAAAAATGGAGATTAGACAATACCATCAAAGTGATGAAGTAGCTTGGGTTCGGTGCAGAGTTCTGTCGTTTTTGGATACAGCTTATTATGACCATGTTTTGCAGGAAAAAGAAACCTATGAAAATCCCGCAATTGAATTAGTAGCTGTTGAGGAAGGGCAACTGATTGGATTGTTAGATATTGAGTACGAAACGAAGGAAGGAAGCGTTTGTTCTAGGGGAACCGGAATTGGTGGGATGATATGGCATATAGCCGTCCATCCTGATTTTCGCAGTTCTGGTGTTGGCGGCAGATTGCTCCAAGAGGCAGAGCGAAGGGCAAGAGCTGAAAATCTTAGCCGTTTAGAAGCATGGACAAGAGATGATGTATGGGTTCAGGCTTGGTATGAAAAGAATGGTTTTAACAAAGTTGATTCCTATTTACATGTTTATCTAGAAAATGGTGAGGCAGAGGCATCTCTTACCAGTGATATCCCATTTCTAAAGCCAATTCATGCCTTTAGTCATTATGTGGGAGCAGACAGAGATCGAGTGAAGAGTAAGTTTAATCGAGTACATGAATGTGTTTGTTATGAAAAGAAACTTTAAAAAGAATTATATTTTACAAGAAGGCTGGCTTTCTAAAGATTCTAGAAATCTTTGGGAAGGCAGTTTTTCTTGTATGAAACATATAGCTTCCCAATATTTTGGAAACAGATGCTGGGATTTTATGCTATGATCATTGACGGATACTTACGTAGGATTGATTAGAAAGTAGGAGCTTTTACGGAGAAGATTTTGCAATGAAGGGGGCGATTGTCATGAATATGGGGCTCTACTTTCAAATAGATGTGGTGGAAGTAATGGTTAATAGTTTAACTTGGTTTCTCATTGTTTATTTTGCTTACCGAATCCGCAAGAAAAAGTCGCTTGTCATACCCATGTGGAAAATAATGGTGGTTGTTATCATCGGTCTCTTCTCTTTCTCGCTGGAGTTGAACTTTTTTGAAACACCGTTCAGATTTGCATTATTGCCTCTTGGCGTTTGGTTACTTTATTGGTTTAAGGGAAACAAGGAGAGATGGGAGAGGTATCGTATATTTGCTTGGTTAGGCTTTGGTGCAAACCTTCTATTTTTACTGGCAACGCTTATTTCGATTCCTATTCATGCTGGACTTTACCCTAGCAATAAACCGGATACATACATGGCGAATATCTCGAAGGCAGCGCTTATCCATATTCATCCATCAGCTAAAGAACAGGAACTTGACAAAAAGGCTCTATCACAACAACTGTCGCAATTAGAGCAAGATACTGTTTATAGTGAAGAGTGGCATCAAGACACCTATATGAATGCTGATTTGAATAAGAGGAGGGAGCGATTTCCTTACCAGTTGATCGGTGTTGCGTCAAAATGGGGAAGTGGTCTTAGTCCGATTATTTATTTAGAAGAAGACGGAAAAGGATTGTTAATTTCTACATCGAAAGAACAGTATTATTTTCGTTCTAAAGATTCCATCTTCTTAAGGAAGGGGGAATAAAAATGAGAAAGAAGCTTGTATGGGTAACAATCGGCATTGCATTAATCGTTCTGCTCTTCATTTATTTATTCTTCTTTTCAAAGCCTACTCCTTTTCCAACGCAGGAACAGCTGATCGAGGAAATGAATCAATTTTTCCCCGAAGCACGCGCTGCGACGATCCAAGAATCTATTTCAATAGATGAGCGGCATACACTTGTTCCGTTTATTTCGGAAACAGGAGATTACGGCTTAAGCTACTGGGTTTGGCAAAAACGAAACTGGCGTGTTGATCGAATTGATACAAAAGGGGGGCCGATGGTTTGGGAGATTAATAGTAGGAAGCCATCATCCTATTATTTCGTATGGAATATAAACCCGAATCATTTCTTACAAACGATTGATTTCTTTATGATAAGAGAAAGGGGATATCGCGTCATAGATGGAAAAGAGACTTATTATCCTAGAATACAGTTAAAGACGAATGTCTCTCTCCAAGATCAATCGTATGGAGTATTACCATTACCAGAGGATTGGGTAACTGTAACCGAATCGTTTTTAAAAGTGTCTCCACCAGCGCAAAAGGACTTTTTTTTTAATCAACTATTCCCTGATCAGCATCTATTTTTTGGTTGGAGTGCTTATGATCGTCTAGGAAATGTTAGTTTTCCGACAGAGCTTAATGGAAATAGCTTTTCTAATGGTAAATTAAATATTGATTATGTCTTGATTTTGAATGAGGAGAATTTGGAACAGCCCTAGTTTATAAGGCTGGCAGACCGTAGACAAATTCGAGGATTTCGAGTTTGCCTACGGTCTTTTTTCTTTTAGGAGAAATAAATAGATTATGTTGGTTGGTATCCACTCCGGGTGGACGCTTTTTCGCGGGCAGGACCGAGCCGCTTTTCCCGCTATGAGGAGGCTCACCGTCCCCCGGAAAGCAAGCACCCGAAGCGGAAATCAGCCTTTTTCCCACCATTCCTAAACAAAAAAATGACAAAGGGTAACGAGAAGGGCTTCTCACCACCTTTTGTCGTTTTTCGTTCTCGTTTAGAAGTTTCGTTTATCGAAGGAAAACAGACCCTTTAAGGTTGTACGGCGATGAACACTAAGGAATACAGCTTAGAATAACCTTTAATGGCTCCGAAGGCGCTCCGTACTTTTTGAGGCTGGGACAAAACCCACCTCTAAGATGAAAAAGCCGGTGAAATTTTACGAGAGTAAAATTTCACCGGCTTTGAGTATTTTTAGAATAAAAATAAGGACCACTTCTGATAAAATAAAGTCACCACAACAAAATCAAATCAGAAAGAAGGATCCTTATGTTTAAAAATTATACCATGAATCAATTAGTTTTGCCTTTAGATTTAGAAGTGAAATTACAAAATAATGATATTGCCTTCCATGTCCATCATTTAGTTGAAAGTATCCCTCAAGAAGCGTTTGAATCATTTCTTCGAAATGAAGGTTGTCCTGCCTATCATCCACGCATGATGCTTAAAATTATTCTATGTGCCTACACTCAATCTGTCTTTTCAGGACGTAAAATGGAGGCCCTATTAAAAGACAGTATCCGTATGATGTGGCTAGCTCAAGGATATGAACCAAGCTACCGAACAATCAACCGATTCCGTGTTCAACCAGAAGTGAAAGATTTAATCCGCCAATGTTTCGTCCAATTTCGTTGCCAATTGATTGAAGAAAAGCTAATCGATCAGGAAGCAATATTTATCGATGGTACAAAGATTGAAGCGAATGCGAATAAATTTACGTTTGTCTGGAAGAAATCGATTGAAAAATTTCATCAGAGTTTAATTGATAAGTCAAACCAGTTGTACAATGAGCTACTTGAGAACCAAATTATGCCTGAAATTGAACGTGAAAATGATGAACAACTATCATTGAAAGAGCTCAATCAAATGGTTCAAAAAGTAGATGAAGTCATTACTGAATATGACCAAAAAATAGAAGCATCATCGAGCGTAGAAGTAAGAAAAGTATTAAGAAGTGAACGAAAATATCCAAAGCAAGTGCGTAAGCAGTTGACTGATTATCTTGTACGGAAACAGAACTATCAACGAGACTTTGAAATCTTGGGCACACGTAATAGTTATTCGAAAACAGACCTTGATGCAACCTTCATGCGAATGAAAGATGATTATATGAAAAACGGACAATTGAAAGCTGGTTACAATGTACAAATCGCAACGGAAGGTCAATACGCGCTTGCCTATAGTTTATTTCCAAACCCAACAGATACACGTACGTTAATTCCATTTTTAGATGAGATTGAGCAACATTATTTTGAGTTACCGAAGCATATTGTGGCAGATGCAGGTTACGGCAGCGAACAAAATTTTAATGATATCCTTTCAAACAGAAACCGAGAAGCACTGATCACCTATAACATGTATTTGAAAGAACAAAAGAAAAAGTACAAACAAAATACATTTAATCCTGATAACTGGGAATATGATCAAGAAACCGATACCTATACATGTCCTAATCAGAAATGTTTAGAATTTCAATATCATTCTGTTCGAACTGACGCTACAGGTTTCCAAAGGAGTTTCAACATCTACGAGTGCGAAGACTGTTCAGGATGCCCATTCCGCTCATCATGTACCAAGGCAAAAGAAGGAAACAATCGAAAACTCATGGTGAACAAAAAATGGGAACAGCAAAAAGAATATGTGAGAACGAAGCTTTCAGAAGAGAAAACGAGTGCCATCTATCGAAAACGCAAAATTGATGTGGAACCAGTTTTTGGATTCTTGAAGGCTAATTTGCGTTTCACTCGATTTTCTGTACGAGGAAAATCGAAGGTAGAAAACGAAATGGGGCTCGCGTTAATGGCAGTGAATTTAAGAAAATTCACTGCCATTAACTAAGATAAT
>NZ_JARGEJ010000200.1:0-492 GCF_029211245.1 Robertmurraya sp. DFI.2.37
TTTTGATGCGGACTGTGACTGGTCCGAAGCCTTGCAGGGCGAACCGGGAGAGTTTGTAGCTGTGGTGCGGAAAGCGAAAGATAAATATTTCCTGGGAGCCACCACGAATGAAGAGTCGCGTACACTCACCATTCCATTGGATTTCCTGGAGAAAGATAAAAAATACCATGCCGTGATTTATGCTGATGGAGAAGATGCCGACTGGAAAACGAATCCTACTTCGTATCAGATTAAGGACAAAGAGGTGACAGCAGCCGACACCTTGTCTGTAGGCATGGCAAAAGGCGGCGGGCAAGCGGTGAGCTTTATTCCTATAACTGACTGATTTACCAAATGCTTCGTCCTATTGCGTTTATAGATTCCGAAAGGTAACTTCATCTCCTTCTGAAAGGGGATGAAGTTATCTTCGGTTATAGCCGAATTCAACAACCTTAATACTTAGATATAAATGAAAACAACCGAAACCCCAACTCCGGCCAGACGCCGTAGTCC
>NZ_JARGEJ010000202.1:0-490 GCF_029211245.1 Robertmurraya sp. DFI.2.37
TAGAAAATTCATTGACTTTTTCATACAGCCTCCTTTTCTTTGATTCTTTTGCAATATAACGATAAAAAGTTAAATATGCAAATAAATACAAAGAAAAGATAGACTATAATATTATGTTATATAACTTTATAAATTTGAGTTGACACAAGAAGAAATTATATAATTATAACATTTTGTTATAGCTTATTTATCAAGTGTCCATTTGTTCCTTAATGCCAAATAGAATAGATATTTATTTAAAAAAAGGCAATGAGAGAAATGTTCTTGCCAAGAGAAATATTATAGCTTCTTTTGGAATAAAAATTATAGGTATTATTATCTCTTTGATATTAGTGCCTATGACAGTTAATTATGTATCTTCTGCTCAGTATGGTTTATGGCTAACTATTAGTTCGATTGTTGCCTGGATTAGTTATTTTGATTTTGGCTTTGCTCATGGATTTAGAAACCGTTTTACGGAAGCAATGGCTTTAAATGATAGGGAATTAGC
>NZ_JARGEJ010000203.1:0-489 GCF_029211245.1 Robertmurraya sp. DFI.2.37
AAAAAGGCGGTGAGGTAATGGCAGAATTAAGTTCGTTTTTTAATAGTGTTAAAGTCGGCGGTATCGGCGACAGAAGATACAAAGCCGAAGATTTCGCCCGATATTTTAACAAGTTTATCAAAAACGGATACTTTCCGGAAACGGAGAATAGCTTGCGCGTTGTTGAGAACGAAGCTATGACGACTCGACTTCGAGCAGGCGCCGCATATATGAACGGCTATTTATACGAAAATACAGACGACTTAATCTTGACGCACGATGTAGCTGACGGGGTGTTAAATCGGATTGACCGAATTGTAATCCGACTTGATTATCAAGAACGTGAGATACGGGCGTTTGTGAAAAAGGGGACGCCAGCTAGTACGCCGTTAGCGCCCGAACTTCAGAGAGACGCTGATATTTACGAGTTGGGGATAGCTGATGTCTATATTGGCGCTGGGGTTACGTCAATATCGCAAGCTAATATCACAGACCAACGAGGAAACAGTA
>NZ_JARGEJ010000204.1:0-488 GCF_029211245.1 Robertmurraya sp. DFI.2.37
GGCATCCACCGTGCGCCCTTTATAACTTAACCATTCGGCAAATGATCAGCTACACATCTCTTCGTCATCTTCACTCGTCAGCATCCTCACGTACAGACTACGTACGCTCCGGTACTTCCTCGCTTGACTGTTTGCTTCTCATTTCCCTCAACCTTCGGCTTCCGATAAGCGGCGCATCTCTGCGTCAACCTCTTGAAACCCTTGCGGTTTACTTTACTCTATGAATAAATCGATAGAGAGAAAAACTAAAATGGCGATTACTCGGTAATTTCTTGGTTCTTCTTCATTTTCATTATCTAGTTTTCAAGGTACAAACGGCGAATGATAAGCTTCGCATCTTTTTGTCAACTTCCCTCGTTCTGCTCCTCATGTATCAAATACACTCCGGTGCTCACTCAGTCGTTTCCTCAATCTGCTTGCTTCTAATTCACCTTCATTTCATTTTGAGAGATTACACTCTCAAAACTAAACAAATCATATCGTCAACG
>NZ_JARGEJ010000205.1:0-486 GCF_029211245.1 Robertmurraya sp. DFI.2.37
CTTTTCTTCCCAGGTAGAAAGTATGTGATGAAACTTTCCGGTGGCCGGGTCGAAGAGGTTGATGCCCCCTCCGTCTGTTCCGATCCATATTTGATTGTCATGGTCCTGATAAATGGATAGGATTGTTTTCTCACTCAGTCCGTAATTCTGTCCCGGCAGTACGTCTTGATAGGTTTTCATTCCTACCTCTTTAATATTGATTAATCCGTTACGTACACTTCCTGCCCACATATTGTCGCTTTTGTCGTTATATAGACAAAGAATAGAGTTGGCAGGCAAGGAGTAACGATCTCTCGGAATGTACCTCAATGTCGATATCTTGCCGGTCTGCGGATTGAGAATATGGATTCCTCCTCCGTCTGTACCCATCCATATTTGTCCGTTATGCTCTTCTAATGATAGCACTACATTGGTTTTGAGGGGAGAGTTTTGTGTATGATAGGTCTGTAATTGTTTTCCATTGCGGTCATAACAGCTTACTCCCTG
>NZ_JARGEJ010000206.1:0-482 GCF_029211245.1 Robertmurraya sp. DFI.2.37
GGGTTAAATGTCGGCAACTCAAAACTTCCACCTTCCAGACGCTTGTAGTACAGGAGAAAGCCATCACCATCCCAACGCAGTATTTTTACACTCTGTCGGTTTTTGCCAAAGAATAAAAATATATCTCCGGAAATGGGGGAAAGCTCCTTCATTTGAGAGCGTATGATTTTGAATAAACCGTCAATGCCAAGGTTTATACGGACAAAGCCTTGGTACAGATAGTAGCGATTGGCTGATGTTAGAGAATACATGGATCCCCCTCCTTTCTTTCGTAATCGCATAACATTTTAATAATACCCCCGGGAGTGGCCCGTTTGACCGAAATGGTCGTTCCGCTGTTAAAGGTGATTGTGATCCCGGAAAGACTAAACTCTTCTTCCGACAACATGACGGGGGCTATTTGAGTGAACGAAGGAGAGGAAGTTGTCGGTCGGGAGGGTCCAACGCCGCCATAATAATCACGGACCACATCCGCCTTGGCT
>NZ_JARGEJ010000207.1:0-477 GCF_029211245.1 Robertmurraya sp. DFI.2.37
CGCCCCAGTTCACCGGCCCGGCCTTCATGGCCTTTCGCATAAACGTGGCATCCTCCATGGCACGCATCACTGCCTCAATTACCGAAGCGTTTACCGTATATTCTTGGAGGTGTTCCGGTGGCAGTGCATCTCCGTTGTCAAAACGGAACCGGGTGTAAAATTCCCGGGCTTTCGCATCGATGTGGTAATGGCTGCCGAGCCAGTTTCTTATTACGTCTTCTTTCATATCTCCGTATTTTAGTTTTATCCTTTCCTGAAACCGTAGGGGCATGGTGGCTATTTCTACCAAAACGTAACCTCCCAGACCTCTTCCGGATCGAACTACATTGATTTTCTCCTTTGCCGCTAACTTCTTGTAATTGGGTATCGACATGATGGGAGCAAGTTCTTCTATAGAAAGCATGGAGGGATGATGTCCTCGCAGCGCACGGCTCTTGCTGTAGTCGGCCTTTCCGTCTTCCCGAATCACCGGACGGT
>NZ_JARGEJ010000208.1:0-475 GCF_029211245.1 Robertmurraya sp. DFI.2.37
ATCGTACTCGGCCTCATTGCCGTCATAAGTGGCCTTTGCCGACTGAAGTTCACTTTGCAGTGTCACTTTATCCATCTCGGCTATCAATTCTCCTTTCTTTACCACAGAATTGTAATCCACATAAATCTTGTCAATAATACCAGATACCTGCGTACCCACTTCCACCTCTGTCACCGGCTCTATGGTCCCGGTAGCAGTAATGAAATTGCTGACATTACCTTTCGTTACGGTTTCCGTTGCGAAATCGACCGTACTTTTTCCCTCCGGTCCGCCAAGCATCCAGTAACCGCCTGCCACGACCACTACGGCTACCGCTGTAGTAAGGATCATTTTCTTCTTTTCCATAATATAATATGTATAGCGTTATGATTATAATTTTATATCCTGACCTGCATAGAAGTTCAGTAGAGTCCGATCCAAGATAGCCATATACTTGGCCTGAATACGTTGCTGCTGTGCACTGAGCAGGTTATTT
>NZ_JARGEJ010000209.1:0-475 GCF_029211245.1 Robertmurraya sp. DFI.2.37
CCCTGACGCGTCAGAAATTGCGCAATAGTTAGGGCTTGAATATCTGCAGACATGTTACCCAAGCGAACTCGCGCTTTCCCTGTAGGAGCCAAAAGGAGTGTACCTTCTGCTTTTATTTGTGGCGATTTTAAGAAAGCTTTGACAACTGTAGTTTTGCCTGTTCCAGCTGGACCTGCCAGCACAGAAAGGCGCTTACTGCAGAACATTTCCAATGCCTTTACCTGGTCAGCTACAGCATTACGGCATCGCTCATTTGCTTCATTGTAACCATCAATAGATGCTTTAACGATCGTATTCCAGTCTTCTTTTAATGGTGATTTGACATCCTTTGAAGCACGACCTTTGAATATCTTACGCAAATAATCATCAATTTCTTTATATTCCTTCAACTGCAGTGCACACCTGTCATCAGTATTAAGATATATAGTTTTTTCTTCAATGAACTCTTTGTTTGACATTAAATAATTATATGGCA
>NZ_JARGEJ010000021.1:0-70476 GCF_029211245.1 Robertmurraya sp. DFI.2.37
ATTTATTCTTAAATGAATCTGTATATGTAATAGATCTCTCGCTAACACTTTGTACGTTTGGATTCTTTTGAAGCATTTTTACCTCTGTAGTTGAAAATGTTATTTTACTCATGTTGTCCCCTAGTTCCTATTTAGTAAGTTTAAGTATATAAAAAAATACCTATAGATAAAACACTCTTTTTCAAGTGTCCTAACTATAGGTACCATAATAACAAGTGGAATTTATAGTTCTCTCTTTTTTTATATATTCGATATGGTGCAGATGCTTCCTCTTGAAAATTTAATAAAAATACTTTTGAATCTATTTCTTGTGTTCCAATAAATTGCAAAAAATCATCGATGCTGTCTGCTGTAATGAAATCATTAATATTGTTTGGACATTTTAAGTTTGCCGATGCTGCAATAACATTTAAATTCTCGTCAATACAGATATAGGGAAACGGTAAGCTCAAATATTGATCGTATTCCATTTTTCATCCATCCTTCATCATTTTAAATCAACCCATCACCTTCTCCACAAACAAAAAATCCAAAGTGAGAAGGAAAATGAAACTTGATTTGTATATGTCTATGGCGAAAAACATCAAATTATGTATATTTAAAGTAAATTTTAAAGCGGCAAACTCTTTTCAAACATCAAGATAAAAGCGTGATCATTTTAGATTTTCCTTAGTTTTTATACTTGTAGTATACAAAATTTGTAGAATATTATCAATAAAGAACGATATTTATCTTATTAAGAACAATATTTCATCTTTGTTAAATTGCGAAAACGATGTTTGTTCATTTCGAGTGAGACCTTGGTTTCTCACAATTCTATTAATATGGAAGTAGGAAATTATCCCTACCTTAAGCTCTTTTCAATCAGATTAATGACGACTTACAGTGCTAAGTTGGTACCTATAACAAAAAAGATTCCCATTAAATGTTGCTCATTAACATTGGTAACCAATAAAAAAAGCTATAAAAGACGAGTATATGTCTTTTATAGCCATTTAACTTTTGGCTCTGTTTTATTTTTTATACGAGATATGTTGGCCCGATGACGATAAATCACAAAAAATGCGAGAATCGATACAACAATAATGAGGGCGTGATCACCATCGATGAATGCATATATTAAGGCAGCAACAGCAGCAACAATGGAAGATAAGGAGACGTATTTCGTTATGTACAAACAAAGAATGAAAACAACGACAATTACGACAAACATTAAGGGGGCATAGCATAGGAGCACGCCACCAGAAGTTGCAACTGCTTTTCCTCCTTTAAATCCAGCAAAAATAGGAAACATATGCCCAATGACAGCGATAACTCCCGGAATTAAAGGATGTAAATGTAAGTCTGATTGAAGTAGATCGGGCAGAGCGGTCGCAAGCGTTCCTTTTAAAATATCCGCAAGAGTAACAATAATCCCAGCTTTGACTCCGAGAACACGGAAGGTGTTTGTCGCACCTAAATTTCCACTTCCATGTTCTCTAATGTCAATCCCTTTCGCTTTTCCGACTATAAGTCCAGAAGGAATGGAGCCAAGTAAATAAGATAAAATAATGATTGCAATAATGACCATATTATATTGTTCTCCTTCGCCATAAAAGCTGAATTTCTTTTTCAGTTGTCTATCATAAACACCTTTCAGCTAACTCCTTTCGCTCCTCTTCTTCATGGGATGATTATGATGCTGCGAAGATTTCTACACTTTAGAAGTCCGATCGATCATCCGGTCTGAAGAGCGGCTCAGTATTCCTAGCAAGCATCGTTGGAACAGGGAAATTGAAGGTAGTTTATGCTTTTCTAGTTGTCATTATGACCTACTACTAATGTTTTAATATTGTACCATGCAAGGAAGCCATTTCACAATGCTTTGAAAATAGTTCTGATCGTTTGTTTTCTTTTTTTCTCCGACAATCCTCGTCAAAATCATTGAAATTTCATCCTTATGAGAGGTTTTCCTTTTCAAGTGGAAGAGAATTCGTTACGATGAGATTAAGGAGGAAAGTCATTCATGGTACGTGTAAGCTATCAGCAAAAGAAAACGATCTCGAAGGGCTGGATCATTGGAGGGCTAGTGCTCGCATTTTGTATGATCATTTCTAGTATTCTACTGCTTCTTTACCCTTTCGCCTCAAAGGAAAAACGAGAATATTTTAGCGGAGAAAATCCGATTATTTTAAACGGTACACAAAAGGGAAATGCGATTCTAGATGGAGAAAGTGTCTATATTCCTTTAACCTTTATTCAAGACCATATTGATGACAGTGTCACCTATGATGAAAAATCTAATTCGATTATTATTACTACAGCAGACAAGGTTGTACAAATGCCTTCAGAGTCATTAACCTATTACGTAAATGAAGAACCGGTGGAACTTCATTTTTCACCGATTAAAGACGAGGCAGGTCAACTTTATGTGGCGCTTGAGCCAGTAATAAAGTTTTTCCCTCTGCAATCAACCATTCTACCAAATTCAAATGCTGTCTTGATACAACAAAACGGGGACGAATTTATTCATGGTACTGTTACAAAGAAGGATGTTCATAATGAGAAGTTGCGCCTTAGAACGGAAGCTAGTCTTCAATCTCCTTACACAGCTGAGCTTAGCAAAGGAGAACAAATTTTTATCGAAGGCCAAGAAGGAGACTATTTTCTTGTACGTAAAGAAAATGGCATAGCCGGTTACGTTCACAAAAATTTAATTAGTGCACATGATAAGGAAATCATTACGGTCGTAAGGGAACAAAAAAAAGCTTCATTGCCTGAAATAGAAGGACCAATTCAACTAACTTGGGAAGCTGTTTATACGAAAACCCCACACCCAAGCAGCCTTCCGCAAATGCCAGGAGTTAATGTCGTATCACCTACATGGTTTGAATTGGAAAATGCAGCAGGAGATGTTAAAAACCTCGGTTCTTTACCGTATGTGGAATGGGCTAAAGATAAAGGCTATCAAGTATGGGGACTTTTTTCAAATGCATTTGATCCAGATTTAACCTATCAAGCTTTTAAAGATTTTGACACCAGGCAAAAGATCATCAGGACTTTGCTCCATTACAGCCAAATTTATCAGCTTGACGGCATAAATTTGGACATTGAAAATGTCAAAGCTGAGCACGGCCCACTCGTAACCCAATTTGTAAGAGAAGCGACTCCGTATTTCCATGAAGCTGGTCTTATTGTATCGATGGATATTACGTTTATCGCTGATGGAAATTGGTCCGAGTTCTACGAACGAGAAAAGCTAGCGGATATTGTCGATTATTTAGCAGTAATGGCCTATGACGAGCATTGGGGTTCTTCTCCAATTGCTGGGAGTGTTGCTAGCCTTCCATGGGTAGAGAACAACTTGCAAAAGCTTCTTGAAGTTGTCCCAAACGAAAAACTTATCCTTGGGGTGCCGTTGTATGCACGACTATGGCAGGTGAAAGATTCGGGCGAAGTATCATCATCCGCTTTGTCGATGGATAAAGTACAGGAATGGTTAGATGTTCATCAACTGACCCCTACTTATGATGAGGCAAGTGGTCAAAACTATGCTGAGCTTTATGTTGATGAAGAGAAAAGCACTTATAAAATTTGGCTCGAAGATGAGCTTTCACTCAGAAAGAGAGCTGAGTTGGCTACAAAATATCAGTTAGCTGGAATTGCCAGCTGGTCGCGTTCATTTGCTAACGAATTAGCTTGGCTAGCCTTAAATATGGATAATGAACAGGTTACGCAAAAATAAATTTTGGAACAGCTAAGTACAATAACATGATTTTTTTATACTGAAAGCGTAAAATGAAGGAGATACTACATTGCAAACAAAGGCTACTATTTTTCTGCATGAAAAGGAGGATTTGCCCTTTTCATGGGAACTGCATAGCATCTTATGAAACATAGCCAAAAACCAACTGCATTATCGAAGGAGATGAAAAAATGGCAATAGAAAATCCAAGCCGTGAAGAAATCGGAAAAATCCTTAAAAGAGTTAAACGAATTGCTGTTGTTGGACTAAGCGGAAACCCTGAAAGAACGTCATATATGGTATCGAAAGCGATGCAAGATGCAGGTTATGAGATCATTCCTGTCAATCCAACAGTAGACGAAGTTCTCGGTGTTAAAGCAGTAAAAACATTAAAGGAAATAGAGGGGCATGTCGATATTGTTAATGTCTTTCGACGTCCTGAGCATTTAATGGAGATTGCAAAAGATTTTGCCGAAATTGACGCTGAAATTTTCTGGGCTCAGCTCGGAGTCGTTAATGAAGATGCCTATCAATTTTTAAAAGAAAAAGGTTATACAGTCATTATGGACCGCTGTATAAAAGTCGAACATGCATTAACGAAATGAACATTTTTTAGCAAAAACTGTCAGGGTTACTTGACAGTTTTTTACTTCCTTTCAAAATGATTCTTTATTCCTATATATGGCGGGGAACGCCTTTTCCGAGAACTCCTTTCATTATCGAGATAAACGTATTGTGCAAGTGAAAACAAAAGTAAATTGTTCGTCACCTATTTGCTAAATCGTTATATTTATATACAATAGGGCATAGACGTTTCTTTTTATGGGATTGAAGCTGTTGTTCCTTTTCTGTAAAACTTTAAGAAAAAAGCCCGTTGATATGATAAGATAAACATCAGGAACACTCGTTCTAAGAGTGAAAACGACTAATTCACGATTAATTCGTTCATTGATCGTTGTTAATGAAACGTTCTTTTTAAACTAAAAATATAAGATTGTAGCAACTGAAAGGGGTATGTAAGTGGCAAGAAATCAGCAAAGCTTCGATTATAATGATGATGCCATTCAAGTGTTAGAAGGTCTCGAAGCAGTTCGGAAACGCCCCGGGATGTACATTGGCAGTACAGATTCGAGAGGACTTCACCACTTAGTATATGAAATTGTCGATAACTCTGTTGACGAGGCTCTAGCCGGCTACGGAGACCAGATCATCGTTAAAATACATAAAGACAATTCGATTAGCGTTCAAGATAAAGGGCGCGGAATGCCAACTGGTATGCATAAGCTTGGCAAGCCGACTCCGGAAGTCATTTTAACAGTCCTTCATGCAGGAGGAAAGTTTGGCCAAGGCGGTTATAAAACAAGTGGAGGCTTGCACGGTGTCGGTGCATCGGTAGTTAATGCACTTTCAGAATGGCTCGTTGTCAAAATAAAAAGAGATGGGTTTGTTTATGAGCAGCGCTTTGAAAATGGCGGTATTCCTGTCACAACGCTTGAAAAAGTAGGAAAAACAAACCAAACAGGGACAACGATTCATTTCAAACCGGATCGAACGATTTTTTCAACTACGACCTACAATTATGATACTTTATGCGAACGTCTTCGCGAATCTGCCTTTCTATTAAAAGGAATGAAAATTGAAATTATCGATGAACGAAATGAAATGAAGGAAGAATTTCATTATGAAAATGGTATCGAAGCATTTGTTCAATACTTGAACGAAGAAAAGGATGTCCTTCATCCAGTAGTTAGCTTTGAAGGTGTAAATTCTGAGATAGAGGTAGATTTTGCTTTTCAATTTAATGATGGATACTCTGAAAACGTTCTATCTTTTGTGAACAATGTTCGCACTAAGGATGGTGGAACCCATGAGGTTGGTGCGAAAACCGCACTGACTCGTGCTTTTAACGAGTATGCTCGAAAAGTAAATCTTCTTAAAGAAAAGGATAAAAATCTTGATGGAGCTGACATTCGTGAAGGCTTTGCAGCGATTATATCTGTTCGAGTACCGGAAGAGCTCCTTCAATTTGAAGGCCAAACGAAGGGAAAACTCGGAACGAGCGAAGCAAGATCAGCTGTCGATGCTGTTGTGTCTGAGCACCTTTCCTACTTTTTAGAAGAAAATCCTGATATCAGCTCGCTCTTAATTAAAAAGGCGATAAAAGCATATCAGGCAAGGGAAGCTGCCCGTAAAGCACGAGAGGAAGCACGGAGCGGCAAAAAAAGGAAAAAAGGAGAGGCTGTACTTTCTGGGAAACTAACCCCCGCACAGTCTCGCAATCCACAGCGAAACGAACTCTACTTAGTTGAGGGTGATTCGGCTGGTGGTTCAGCGAAGCAAGGACGAGATCGCAAATTTCAGGCAGTGCTGCCATTACGTGGTAAGGTTATCAATACAGAGAAAGCCAAACTTGCTGATATTTTCAAAAACGAAGAAATTAATACGATTATCCATGCAATCGGTGCAGGAGTGGGTGCTGACTTTAATGTAGAGGATTGTAATTATGATAAGGTAGTCATCATGACAGATGCCGATACAGATGGGGCACATATTCAAGTTCTTCTCCTGACATTCTTTTACCGTTACATGAAGCCACTTCTTGAAGCTGGGAAAGTGTTTATCGCGCTTCCTCCTTTATATAAGGTGAGCAAGGGAACTGGCAAAAAAGAAGTGATTGAGTATGCCTGGAGTGATGACGAGCTCGATGATGCCATTAAAAAAGTCGGCAAAGGCTATATGATCCAGCGCTATAAAGGGCTTGGTGAAATGAACGCGGATCAGTTGTGGGAAACAACAATGGATCCGGAAACGAGGACATTAATCCGCGTCCGAATTGATGACGCAGCGCGAGCAGAGAGACGCGTAACTACTTTGATGGGCGATAAAGTTGAACCTCGCCGAAAATGGATTGAAACAAATGTTGCATTTGGGTTAGAAGAGGATGGCAGCATTCTTGAAAATGAGAATATTTTAGTGGAAGAGGAGGTTGCTGAATCGTGAGTAATGTGGAAAAATTTCGTGACCTCCCATTAGAAGATGTCCTTGGCGACCGATTTGGCCGTTATAGTAAGTACATTATTCAAGACCGGGCATTACCAGACGCGAGAGATGGATTAAAGCCTGTTCAAAGAAGGATTCTATATGCCATGCATGTTGAAGGGAATACGAGCGATAAAGGGTTTCGAAAGTCCGCAAAAACGGTCGGAAATGTCATCGGCAACTACCACCCTCACGGTGATAGCTCTGTATATGAAGCGATGGTGCGGATGAGCCAGGATTGGAAAGTTCGCAATCTCCTCGTTGAGATGCACGGAAATAACGGAAGCATTGATGGCGATCCGCCTGCAGCAATGCGTTATACAGAAGCAAGACTATCCGCGATCGCTGCGGAGCTTTTAAGGGATATTGAGAAACACACGGTTGATCTTGTTCCAAACTTCGATGATACAGCAAATGAACCAACTGTTCTTCCTGCGATGTATCCTAATCTTCTTGTAAATGGTTCAACCGGAATATCGGCCGGATATGCGACAGATATTCCTCCGCATCATTTAGGAGAAATAATTGATGGCGTAATCATGCGCATGGAAAACCCCCGAACAACGGTGGACGATTTAATGACCGTTATTAAAGGGCCTGATTTCCCAACTGGCGGAATTATTCAAGGTGTTGAAGGAATTAAGAAAGCCTACGAAACAGGAAAAGGTAAATTTATTGTACGGGGAAAGACAGAGATCGAAACGACCCGTGGTGGCAAACAACAAATTGTTATCACCGAAATTCCTTATGAGATTAATAAAGCAAATCTCGTAAAAAAGATCGATGAATTTCGATTAGACCGTAAAGTGGAAGGCATTTCAAAAGTGCGTGATGAGACCGACCGCACTGGCCTGCGCGTTGTCATCGAACTAAAAAAAGACGCGGATGCGTATGGTGTTCTCAATTATTTATATAAAAATAGCGACCTGCAAATCACCTATAGCTTCAATATGGTCGCCATTCATAATAGAAGACCAAAATTGATGGGCCTCATCCATCTCCTTGATGCGTATATCGAGCATCAAAAAGAGGTCGTGACAAGAAGAACACAATATGATTTACAAAAAGCAAAAGATCGTCAGCATATTGTCGAAGGATTAATGAAGGCTTTATCAATTCTTGATGAAGTGATCGCTACAATCCGTTCTTCAAAAGATAAACGAAATGCGAAGGATAATTTAATTGCAAAATTCCAATTTTCAGAAGCGCAAGCAGAAGCGATTGTCTCGCTACAGCTTTATCGTTTAACAAACACAGATATTACTGCTTTGCAAGCGGAAGCAGAAGAGCTGGCTAAAAAAGTGGAAGAGCTTTCTGCCATTTTAGCAAGTGAACGAAAGCTATTATCAGTGATTAAAAAAGAATTGAAAGATGTAAAAAAACGCTTTGCAGACGAACGGCGAACACAAATTGAGGCAGAAATTGAAGAGATTAAAATCAATCTTGAGGTTTTAATTGCCAGTGAAGACGTGATTGTTACTGTGACAAAGGAAGGCTATGTAAAACGGACAAGCCCGCGCTCCTTTGCCGCTTCAAACGGACAGGACTTCGGGATGAAGGACTCGGATCGCCTTTTAGCCCAGCTAGAAATGAACACAACAGATGTGCTCCTTCTCTTTACGAATAAGGGGAATTACTTATATTGTCCTGTCCACGAATTACCGGATATTCGCTGGAAGGACCTCGGCCAACATGTGGCCAATATTGTGCCAATTGACCGCGATGAATCCATTATTAAGGTCCTACCTGTAAAAGAGTTTGAAAAAGACGCTAATCTTCTTTTCTTTACAAAAAATGGCATGATAAAGAAAAGTGAATTAAAGCACTATAAGGCACAAAGATATTCCAAACCACTTGTTGCCATCAATTTAAAAAACGGTGATGAACTCATTAATGTACACGAAACAGACGGCAAATCAGAACTCTTTTTAACAACCTATCTGGGATACGGATTAAGGTTTACTGAAGATGAGGTTCCGTTAGTCGGTGCCCGTGCAGCAGGAGTGAAAGGGATTAATTTAAAAGATGGGGATTATGTGACGAGTGGCCATATCATTACTAATTTAGCTGAAGAAAGTGTTGTCATCGTAACTCAACGTGGCTCAATCAAAAAAATGAAATTAACAGAATTTGAATTGACGTCAAGGGCAAAGCGCGGAGTCGTGATGCTGAGAGAATTGAAATCAAATCCGCACCGTGTGATCGGCGCCGTCCTCGCCAAGGAAGAGGAAGAAATTTTCGTTCAAGCAGATAAAGGCCATGTAGAAAGTGTTAAGGCAGCAGATTTGCGATATAATGATCGCTATACAAACGGCTCTTTCATCATTGACGAGAGTGAAAGCGGCAAGGTTTATTCCATTTGGAAGTCGATATCAGAAAAAAATGAGGAACCTAACATATAAATTTCTTAAAGCTGTGTCAAAAGGGCGTTAGAAACCTTTTTGATATCAGCTTTTTCTATTGTGAAAGTTTTTCGGGATTTTATGGTGGATAAAAGGGGGATTTCCCTTTTTTGCTTTATGCTCCTTGCCCTTACCTTATTGACTCCACTTTTTCAAATTATCAGCAACCACAGCCTTTATGTAGAATAGCGAGTAAAGTTGGATTCATTTTTTCTACTGCAAAATCAACCATTTACATAGGGAGAAATTAAAATATAAGGAAGCCCATTATTTTATATCATTCTAATTAATTATTGCATTCTAGAAAATTAGAACGTATAATATTTTTAAATCAAGTAACAAAACTTAAAAGGAATAACTTCAAGAAATGGGTGATGAAAAATGGAGAATAAAAAAAAGCAGATGGAGATAACGTTAGATCAGCAAAAATTGATTTCAAGTCCACTTAGGGCAAAGATTATTTATTTATTGAATGAACGTGCTATGACTGCAAAACAAGTCGCTGACGAACTAAGAAAATCAAACGGAAGCATTCATTATCATATTCAACAATTATACAACGGTGGAATTATTGAGCTTGTGGAAACGAAAGACAACAAAGGGATCATAGAAAAGTACTATCGATCTAAAGCCACTGAGTTCAAACTCAAAGATGAATTCACTCCTGAAAAAAGAAATTATTTTATGAGAAGGGGAACGCCTTTATCTTTATCCGATCAGGAACTAACCGAATTCATTAAAGAATTTGATGCTTTATTGGAAAAATATGTAGAAAATTCAATAAAAAATGAGGAGAAGCGAACCCCTTATGAAATCAATTGTGAATTTATTAAACTTCCAAATGAAGAGGAGGATATTTAAATGCCGAACTCGGTCAAAAGAAATATTACCCTCTTTTTAATTGGAAAGCTAACGGCCGTGCTTGGTTCCTCCATATACGGATTTGCCATCGGACTCTTTATTTTAGCAGAAACTGGTTCAAGCTTGAATTTCTCGATCACATTGCTCGTAAGTGTGCTGCCACGAATTGTACTTGCACCGATTGCAGGCACATTAAGTGATCGCTGGGATCGAAAGAAGATTATTATTATATCAGATTTCGCCTGTGCGTTATGGCTTGGCCTTATTTTTATTATATTTACATCATTTCAACAGCAAATTTGGCTGTTATTTTTAGCTACCTTTATTCTTAGCTCTCTTAACACATTTTATTCTACAGCAGTGACGTCAGCGATCCACAATATGGTTGGTCCTAATTATATTCAAAAAGCCATGTCATTAAATCAAGCAGTCGTTTCTATTTCTACGATTCTTGGTCCTGTTTTAGGTGGGGTCCTTTTTGGCTTTACAACCATTTCAACCTTCATGGTCCTTAACATCATTGCTTTTACACTCTCTGGATTAGCTAGTATTTTCATAAACTATCAATTATTTGCTAAAGAAAAAGAGGAGACTAAGCAAGAAACCTTTTTTACTGAATTCAAAATTGGATTGACCTATGTTAAACAAGAAGCATTTATTAAAAACTTGATTTTCCTTGCAGTGTTTCTAAACTTTTGGTTTGCAGTCTTCCCAGTAGCTCTCCCTTATCTTGTTTTAACGATTAGAGGTATGGAGTCCTATCAGCTCGGAGTTATCGAGGGTGCCTTTTCCATTGGAATGCTTGTCATGTCGGTCATATTAGCTCAATTACGAGAAATTAAAAATAAAAAGCGAAGCGTGTTTGGAGGCTTATTCGGATTATCTAGCATGTTAATCCTTCTCGGCGTCCCAAACTTTCCCGGTTTAAGCGAACTCTCAAATATTTTTTATTTTCCATTTCTCATTATTCTTGTGATATTTCTTTCGGCATTTATTATGCTCATTAATATGCCAGTAATGGTTCTTTTACAAAAAAATACTCCTGACAACTACCGAGGTCGTGTTATGTCTTTAGTGGAAACAGGAGCAAGCTGTATGACACCACTAGGATTTATCGTTTTCGGTTTTCTTCTTGAATCACTCCCAGTTTGGCTCCTGCTCTTGATTTGCGGCTGCAGTACCATCATAATTGCATGGCATTCATTGAAAAATAAACAGTTTATGCAACAATTAAACAGAACAATAAATGACAATTTTGTTGCGGCAAAAGGATAAAAACTCGAATAATAGAAATTTTTTTAGAATAACTTAAAATTATACTTTGATATTTATACAAATATATGATTTGATATTAATATGTACTTTTTTTACTACTAGGGGGAACTTATGGAATTAGTTAATTTCTTAAATGATTTGTTGTGGAGTTATATTTTAATTGTCGTTTTAATCGGAGCAGGACTTTTCTTTAGTATTAAGAGCGGCTTTGTTCAGTTGTCTTATTTTAAAGAAATGTTTCGAATACTCGGTGACAAAGCAACTATTACTCCTAATGGAAAAAAAGGGCTCTCTTCCTTCCAAGCTTTTTGTATTAGTGCTGCTTCAAGAGTAGGAACGGGAAATATCGCTGGGGTCGCAACAGCCATTGCAGCAGGCGGGCCTGGTGCAGTATTTTGGATGTGGCTAATCGCATTTTTAGGAGCCGGTTCAAGCTTTGTCGAAAGTACCCTTGCACAAATTTACAAAATTAAAGACAGAGATGGATATAGAGGCGGACCGGCATATTATATGGAGAAAGGCTTAAATAACCGCTTTATGGGGATTATTTTCGCAATCATCATTACTTTCTGTTTCGGACTCATTTTTAATTCCGTCCAATCTAATACGATTTCACTTGCATTTATGGAAGCTTTCGGTGCAAATCGAACGGTCGTTGGAATATTACTAGCGCTTTTAACAGCCATTGTTATATTTGGCGGCGTTAAAAGAATTGCTCGTTTCACACAGGTTGTCGTACCCATTATGGCCATGATTTACCTCGTAATCGCGTTATTTGTTGTCATGACAAACATAACGGAAGTACCGGCATTATTTTCACTCATTATCCGCAATGCCTTTGGACTTGAAGAAATGGTCGGTGGTGGTATTGGTGCCGCGATCATGATGGGAATCAAACGTGGTTTATTCTCAAATGAAGCAGGGATGGGTAGTGCCCCGAATGCAGCTGCAACTGCAAGTGTGTCACACCCTGTTAAACAGGGACTCATTCAAACTCTTGGTGTTTTTGTTGATACGATTCTTATCTGCTCTGCAACAGCGTTTATGATTTTGCTGTCTGATAACTTTATGTCCGGCCAAACCGGTATCCAATTAACACAAAGTGCTCTTAGTCAACATTTAGGAAGCTGGGCGACCATTTTTGTTGCGATTGCCATTTTCCTTTTTGCCTTCAGTTCTGTGATCGGAAACTACTATTACGGTGAAACGAATATTGAGTTTATTAAAGAGAATAAATCAGCTGTCTTTATTTACAGAATTGCTGTGATTGGCATGGTCTTTTTCGGATCAATTGTTGATTTAGCTGTTGTATGGGATTTAGCTGACTTGTTTATGGGAATCATGGCCCTTATCAACATCGCAGCAATTGTCCTTCTTGGTCATATCGCTTTTAAAGCTTTAACTGATTATCGCCAGCAAAGAAAACAAGGAAAAGACCCTGTCTTCTATAAAGATTCAATCCCTGGCTTGAAAGGAATCGAATCCTGGGAAGAAAGAGAAGAAGTAAGAGAATAAGAACAAAAAGACCTATCCTTGTGGAGAGACCTAGTTAAATAAGAAAGAGGAAAAAACACCTCCTGAATCGTATTTAAAAAATACGTAACTCAGGAGGTGTATTCTTATGGGAAAGAAAAATGCTTACTCACAAGAAGTTAACATGGCTGTTATATTTACCATCTACCCCAAATAAAGCCACTTACCCCCAACCAAATACTTCACTAAATCAAGGGAGATTTATACATATGATAGCTCCCGTATCTTTGTTATTTTCCATAGGATTTGCATCTTTTTACCAAAAATGGGCATTCTAATCATAACAGATTAGAGGAGGTTCACATAATGAAAAAAGAAGTTCTAGTTGTCATTTTCGCTTTATTTTTCATGTCAATTACAGCAATAACAGGTGCTTATGCGATAGATGAGAATGAAAAGGTAAAAACGATCATAGAAGAACACGAGGATTTAACAGGAGATGGTAAAGAGGAGAATATATTGGTTAAAGGAGAAGTAATGGACGATGAAAATGATATCTACAAAAGGTTTTTGATTGAGGTCGTCGACAATCATGGGGGCAAACATCAAATTGAATTAGAAGAAGGGGTTAGCCCACATCTTACGTTTCAAGATCTTAATCAAGACGGTATCAAAGACATGCTCGTTTCTGTCAGCAATAGTGGCAGTGGCGAAATTAGCAATCACTATCTATATGCCTTAAAAGACGATCGGATCACCGATTTAACTGTTCCAGATCCACTTATTATTCAAAGTCAATTTTTAAATGGCTATAAGGCGAAGATTAATATTGATAATAATCACAAGTCACATAAATTTAATTTAAAAAATCGTGCAGAGGATTATGAAAATGCAGGGCTTTATTATAACGGAATTTTAAACGAGCCAACTGAATTAATGGTCCAGTCGTATAGCAAGCTTGAACCTGTCAAACTAAAAGGTAGTAAATTAGGATTAAAAGGAGTTCAGACGATCAGCGGTGCACACCAGGGAGATGTGATCGCTAATATTGAGTCAACATGGGAGTATAAAAGTGGGGAATGGGCACTTGTTTCCACAAAAGTTATTGAAACACCTTATATTAAAATGGAGCAATAATGGTTCATTAGCAGCGGCAAAGATAAATTTAGACATTCATGTTAGGCACATGTCACCCTTGTTATTTTTTAACATATATTATCATTAACCAATACTTTAACATTTGGGGGACACCTTCCATGAGCAAGTTCAATCCTTCTAATTTAAAAGTAACATTTTTACCGCCTGCTACTCCTTTTAAGCCCGTAGACGAAAGAAAATATACGATGACTCATTCGGAAGAAACAGGGGAAATATTTCTGACAGTTGGATATTGCTATGATGAAAGCTGCATCAATCCAAACGTTCATAATGAAGTAATTGCCGAATGGGTGCCGCGAATGGGTCAATATGTATTAAACGGAAAAGTACATGTGAGCAATGGAGAATACGATGAGCAAAATTCAAAGATACGGTTCATGATTTTCCAGCAAGAGCTCAGCTTTGCTTTAACATCGATCGTATATGGTGATAGAGCTTTATACCAATATTACCCTTGGCTCTTAGATTCACCAATTTATATACAATTTGAAAGTATTTATCCGCTCTATCATCAACTTCTATATTTCGGCACACCAAGACAATATTTAACTGCAGCAATGCAAGAATCCGTTTCATGACACAGGGTTTACCTGTGTTTTTTGTTTTTCACTACAGTTTATGTAATTTATTCTAGTACCTCCAAGCATACTGAAACATTAGTAAAAATAGCGCGGGGAGAAGGAGGGGAGGAAGCAGGCGTTATGCAAGAAACGATTGCTTCGGTACTAAAAAACAAAGAGCTTCTAAGTAAAACAATATACATAAAATCCGACTTTAATAAAATGAATCACATTTTCGTTTACTCAATACATTAATTAAATTTAATTAACGATAATAACATTATGTTAACTGATAAAATTTCTAAAAACAGCTTTCGGAAGCTGCTTTTAGAATTCGATTAAATTTTGAACTGCATAGGCAAACCCGTTGTCATCGTTTGATTTAGTGATAATGTCCGCGTATTCCTGGATTGGAGCAGGAGCATTCGCCATCGCAATAGAAGTAGTAGCAACTTTAAATTGTTCCACATCGTTACCGCCATCACCAAAAGCAAAAATCTCGTCAAAATGAAAATTCGTTAATTTCTGATATCGCAACAATGCTGCGCCTTTATTCGCCTCAGGCGAGGTAATTTCAACATTATTAGGATGTGATGAAGCGATTGTCAAAGGCCATTTACCATGAAGAGCAGCTTTTACAGCATCAATTTTATCCAATTGATCATGGCGAGAGACAGCCATAATTTTATAAATGACAAGATCCTTTTTATTGAGCAATTGTCCATAATCATAATCCGCAAAAATGGCTTCGATTTCTTGATCATTTTTGCCTTGAAGATACGGATTTCTACACGGAAATCCACCTTGATTCGTATAAACCATAACCCATAAACCAAATTCCTTTAATAGTGCAAACAACTCAACATATCTAGAAAAAGGAATAGAAGCCTCGAATAATACATCTTTAGTCTCAGAATATATAACCGTACCATTTATTGTAAATATGGGTAGCTGCAATGATTTAAGTGCAGCAAATTGAATCACATCATCATAAGCACGACCTGTATTAATAATAACAGAATGACCTTGAGCTTTTAATTGCTTTAAAACATGTAAGTTTTCTGAAGAGATTTCACGGTTAGTATTTAACAAAGTTCCATCTAAATCAATAGAGAAGCATTTCATCGTGTAATTCCTTTCTATATAACATATAGAATACTATAACAGAAAACAAACAGTTAAAAAACTAGCCTCAATGGATAATTTTTATTCTGTCTCACTATTTAAAGTATACTTTGGAATTGAGACAGAGTCTTTCTTTTTACACACGACTTCCTATAATGTATATTATGTAAACTAAAAAATTGAAATGTTTAGAGGAGCAATATTTAGCATTTGCTCCTCTAACGCTTAACAAAAAGTACTTAATCATCTTCTAATAAAGAATTAAAAGTCAATGTCTAATCCCAGCAGTCTATTCATTCCATAACACTGTCCATCTTCATACCATTAATTTTAATCTTCCAATCTTATTGCATTCTAACGTAAACCATACGGTGCCTTCATTATCACATGCAATTCCATGAGGTTCAGAACTAGTTGTATGGATTAAGTATTCTTCAATCACATTATTTTTTGTTATCCTTCCTATTTTATTGGCACCCCATTCGCTGAACCACAAGTCACCAGCCAATCCTTGAGTAATAGCATGAGGACGTGCATGTGCAGTGGGGATATTTATTTCGCTTATTTCACCAGAAATGGTGATTCTCCCAATTTTATTTCCCAATATTTCCACAAACCATAGTGCATCATCGTTCCCTTTTGTTATACCTACCGGTCCTGATGATGGTGTAGGTATTTGGAATTCCGTAATTTCACCTGATTCAGTTATCCTTCCAATTGCATTATTTTGATTTTCAGTGAACCATAGTGAACGATCTGGACCTTGTGTAATGAAAGCAGGATAGGACTCTTTATTGGGTAATTCATATTCATAAATCTCACCTTTCTCCGTTATTTTACCTATACGATTTCCATTCATTTCCGTAAACCAAATCTCTCCTTTGCATCCTTCCGTTATCCCATATGGTGCTGAATTCGAGTGTGGTAAAGAATACTCTTTAATGATACCAGTAGCAGTTATCCTTCCTATTTTGTTTGCCCCATTTTCTGTAAACCAGATCTCTCCTTTTGAAGATATTGTTAAACACATCACTTTAGCATTAGCAGTTGGAACATGATATTCCTTCATCTCTCCTTCTTGGTCGAGGCAACTAATTTTATTTGCTTTATGTTGGGTAAACCATACCTTTCCTTTTTGTGTGACAGCAATACCATAAGGACCTGAATTAGAAGTTGAAATATTAATTTCTTCCTGCACAAATCTCATATAATTCCCTCCTTTGAGAATTTTTTAACACAAAAAACCCCCTATACTCATTTTCCGAGATAGGAGGCAATACAAATCTAGTAAAGACTAAAAATAGACTTTCTTAATCTTTATAAAAGGGGTCCTGCCGCATGCCCATCAAGCTAACAAAGTAAATTACTAGATACGAAATGATCCTTGTTTTAAAACTAGCGAGTGATGGAAAAGTAGGCATGCCAAAGAAGCCTATTAAAACGCGATTTTTTCGCTAGGCAGCTTGTCTATGCTTCACCGTCGTTTCATACACAACCCCTAGAATATCAAAGACGGTCATCTTCTTATACCGATGACATTTACGACCGTTCTTTTTTAGCAGCTGATAAAGGCGATGCAGAATTTTCATAAGTTCTTCTGTGCCAACTGCTATCGCTTGAAACAGTAACGGAAAGTAATCTTTAATCATATAAATCGCTTTGTATTCACTCAGCTCCTGCTTTTTCTTTTCAAGCAGAAGCTGTCGCATTTGAAACATCGTAGAAGAACAGAGGAGAATGCCAATGAGTTGTCCATATAAATGGCACTCTAGGCGTTCTCTTTTAATATTTTTACATTCATCAATTTCAAAGAATGACTTCCACGTTTTAAACAAAATCTCAATCTGCCAACGAAGTGAATACAATGAATGGACGTAATTCGTCAGTACTTCTTCTAGCGACGTGTTCGTGATATATACATTCATGCCCATTAAACGTTTACTTTTATCCTTCATGACAATGCCTTTCTTCTTTTCACGTATCGCTTGGTTTTTCAGGCGTGTTTGCGTTTGATCATCGGTTAAACGATGGATAATGACACGTGCTGGAAGCTTCTGATTTTGGCCAATGTATGCCTCGGGGATTTCCATCGTTTCACCAGGGGTTAGACCAGACATCATTTGTGTCATATCAAGCTGGATGTATTCTGTTTGCTTTTTTAACGTGCCATTGTTGAAGTATTCTGGCTCAGGGTTCTTGGTATAAATGCGTGTATTCAGCTTCAACCGCGAGATATAGTAAGCCTCTTTATCATGAATGGCTTGTAAGTCTCCTAAATCGAAGTAACCAAGATCACGCAAACACAAATCGCCCGCCTCTACGGTTTCAAGGCAGATGGTACCGTATGTTTTATCATTATTTTTTCCTGGTCCAAGCTGCACGTTAAGAAATTGACCACTAAGTAAATCATATTCCAATTGGATTTTCACGCCTGCCGTATTACTACTCCCACCTGAACCTTGATAGTCAGTGGCGAAATGATCAGGCAGTTGAAACACTGTCGCATCTAAAATACGGATACGATTGAAAGTAGAGATCATGTGTACAGAAAGCGATTGATTTGAACAGAGTTTTTGTGTGAGAAGAGAAGTAAAGACTTCTCGAAGAAATGCGACAGCTGCTGGATTAAAGCGTTGATTCAGTCCTTCTGAGCTCATCAGTACCCCAGTGGAAGCTTCTAACTGACTGCACAATTGTGTAAGTGATGTGCTAGCGATTTCTTGACTAAGCCATACGCAAAGGGCAATGAGTTCGTTTGCTTGATACTTACTAGATCGCTGTACAAAGCCAACTTGTTTGGCGATATCTTGTAAGACTACTGGAGATAAAAAGTATTGTAGTTCTTGTGCAAAAAGATTCAGTTCATTTGAAATGATAGGATTCATCAAAAACGCCATCCTTTCTCGTAAACTTCTTACGATAAGCATAGCGTTTTTTCATTTTGAGGGTATGATTTTAACTTCGCTTGATGGGCATGGGGTCCTGCCGACAAAACGCGGATTTTATACGGTAATCCATTTTTTTGGGATATAAATCCCTGATTTTTAAACTTTAGATAAAAAGAAAAAGCTGCCACAATGACAGTTCCACCTATAGTTATTACCCTAATTTTAATTTTAAATGGTTTTCCTTTTAGCAACAGTTACTGCCGCCTAATAAAACTAATCCAGCCCCGTCTTGATTTTCTTCTTTGTCTAAAGTTAATTCCTCCGTACCGGTAACTTGTGAATCGAATGCAACTTTAATTCCATTAATGGTTTCAATTTTATCAGATTCCTTTGGTTGATCCAGGGAAATCGCAAATTGCGGCCCGCAGCAACCAGCTACTGAGTATAGACGGATTCCCTCTGCACCATTTTGACTTAACACATTTTCTAATAATTGCTTAGCACCATCTGTGATTTTCATTTATTTCTCCTCCTAAACTTTATTATGCATTTGGAAAGATTCTTGTTAAAGTTTCTTTCATCTCTGGTTTTACATTAATTTTCGGTCTTGCTGTTTTAGCCATTTCTTCTGCTTCTTCAATGCTGCTAGCCTTTCCTAAAGCTAGTAGTGTTCCTATCGCAATCGTTCCCGTCCGATTGCTCCCTCCTTGGCAGTGAAAATACACATTTTTCCCTTCATTATACGCATTTACTACCCGATCGATGGATTTCTTAACGGATTCATCTTGATGATCTGCATTATCAACGATTGGACTATGAACACGATTATATTTCGATTCATTTGCAGGTGCTTCTGCTCTTAGATCAAAGACAATATCTACTTTTTCATTTCCCATCAAATCTTGGACATCGTCTGCACCACCAATATAAATACGCTCTTTAAATAATTCATGATAATTCTTAGTTGTCATTGTTCATCCTCCGGTTATAAAGATTTACTCCAATCATGTACAGCATTTCCTTCTAGATATCTTTCAGCATCTAAAGCTGCCATACAGCCAGTACCCGCAGCCGTAATCGCTTGACGGTATTTTTTATCTTGAACATCTCCACAGGCAAAGACCCCAGGTATATTGGTATCAGTCGTACCAGGTACCACATTGATATAGCCCGTTTCATCTGTGTCTATTTGACCATTTAAGAATGCTGTATTTGGTGTATGTCCAATAGCAACAAAAATTCCATCAGTTTCAATAATCTCTTCTTCGTTGGTTTTATTATTTTTAACTTTTAGTCCTTTAACTCCATTTTCACCAGCAATTACTTCTAATGGTGTTTTATTAAGTTCCCAAGATACTTTTGAATTTTCTCTCGCACGATCCTGCATGATTTTTGAAGCACGAAGTTCATCTCTTCTATGAACAACAATCACTTCACTTGCAAACTTCGTTAAGAAATTTGCTTCTTCCATTGCAGAATCCCCCCGCCAACGATGATAACCTTTTTACCTCGAAAGAAAAATCCATCACAAGTGGCACAGGTAACTAACACCTCGGCCTATGTTTTCTTTCTCTCCTGGTATATTTAGAAGTTTTGCAGAAGCACCTGTCGAAAGGATAAGGGATTCGGTCTCAATTTCTCCTAAACCACTAACTTGCAAGCGATAAGGTTTTTGAGATAAGTTAACATCCGTAACCCAACCTCTTTTAAATTCAGCTCCAAAACGCTCTGCTTGTTTTCTCATGTTATCCATCAGTTCTGGTCCCATAATGCCATCTATAAACCCAGGGAAGTTTTCAACCTCTGTTGTTAATGTCAATTGTCCTCCTGGCTGATCTCCTTCAATAACTAGAGGTTTCATATTTGCACGCGCCAAATAAATAGCAGCTGTTAATCCTGCTGGACCCGTTCCTAAATGACAACCTTTTCCATATCCATTCACCTGCAGATTAATTAATGTAGTCTTTTAGCTTTTCGTACCCAATTTTTTCTTCTTGTAGCCATGGAATAATCGCACATTTTTCAGCTAGATTTTTATTAACTTCATGAATCCACTTTTTTTCTGCTATGGCTTTCCCTCTTAATACAGGATCCTTCGTATTTGTAGCAGATAGACTTTGATTAATTACCCACCATTTTGGGTCTATATTTGCTCGTCTGAGATCATCTTGTAATCGAGATGCTTCTAACACAGGTGTTGCTTCAGCAAGTGTGACAATCACAACTGCTGTTTCTTTTGGATTTCGAATTTGAGGAAGCAATTTTATTACACTTGCAGGAACTTCTCCTGTTGATCTAGCAATTTCTTTACTATACGACTGTGCAGCATCTAACAACAGGAGGGTATGTCCTGTTGGGGCTGTGTCAATAACGACTATTTCATTTTCGGATTTAGCTACAACTTCTGCAAAAGCTCGAAATACTGCTATTTCCTCCGTACAAGGTGAATTAAGATCTTCTTCTAAATACTCAAGTCCAGCTTCATCTAAATCTCTGCTTGCTTTAGATAAAACTTCTGCCTTATATTTCTCGACTTCATCTTTGGGATTAATGCTGCTAATCGTTAAATTTTGATTCAATTGTTCACTTTGGAATTGGTAACCTAGATGAGCAGCGGGATCTGTTGTTGTTAGGTGAACTCGATGACCTGTTTCAACCAAACCAACCGCAATCGCAGAAGCTACCGTTGTTTTTCCTACTCCACCTTTCCCCATCGTAAAGATCAACCTTGTATTATTGGATGAGAAATCATTAATCACTTCATCCAATATTGGAAGATTATCAGTTCCATCTTCTAGGGTTAATTCCGTTGATGACATGGAGTATTGTTTAAATAGATATCTTAGATTTTCCAAACCTGTTAGGGAATAGGATACAAACGGTAACGAATAAATGACAATTTGCTTTAAATTTTCTGGTATCTGCTGTAATGCTTTTCTTTGTCGATGATAAAAGGTCGATGATACTTCATCCTCTTCAAGATGTGCCTGAAGAAGACCATTAACGATGAGAATCTGGTTTTTTATACCAATCTCCTTCAGTTCCTTTGCTGCACGATCTGCTTCTGTTAGAGAAGAAACATCAGGCCTTGTTACTAGCAGTAAAGTGGTTTTGCTTGGATCGGAAAGAACCTCTACTGCGCTCGAATAAAGATCTTTTTTATCAGCTAGCCCTGATAAAGGGCCTAAACATGAAGCACCATGTGTGCTTTCTTCTAAGAATCCATTCCAAGCCGTTGGAAGCTGTAAAAGACGCAGTGTATGACCTGTTGGGGCAGTATCAAAAATAATATGGTCATACTGATTAACGACTTCGGTATTTGTGAGCAAATTTGTAAATTCATCAAATGCAGCAATCTCAACTGTACAGGCTCCCGATAATTGTTCTTCCATTGTGGCAACAACAGATTCAGGAAGTTTTCCGCGATATGGACCGACAACTTTTTCACGATAAGCTCTTGCTGAGCTTACCGGATCTAAATTACTCGCATATAAATTTTCAACAGCTGGAACCTCTTTTGGTGAGTTTGTTAGTTCTATTTCAAATACGTCTTGCAGGTTAGAAGCAGGGTCTGTGCTAATCAATAAAACCTTTTTTCCACTATCAGCTAATGCAACAGCCGTTGCACAAGCCGTTGATGTTTTCCCTACCCCGCCTTTTCCAGTTAAAAAAAGAAATGGCGTATTGACTACATTCTTTGGATGGAAAGATTGAAACATTATTTCCCCTTCTTTCTTATTTCAGTGAATTTAAATCAATAGAAAGGCGAGCTTTTGGTTTTTCATTTAATTCTTCTGGTTTTACATTAAACCATTCTGCAAATTCCTCGTTTGTTGGATAGCTCCCAACTTTAACAACCTGATCATTAACTAAAATAACAGGTAAGGCATCAGGTCCTTTTTCATGTAAAACGCTATTTACTTCTTTATTTTCAGCGAATTTATCAGGATCACTTGTTAGTTGATATCGTTTGATATCGAAGCCTCTTTTCTCTAATGAATAAACGGCAGATGCCACTCTTGTCAATTCTGGATCTACACTGGGACCACATACTCCTGTTGAACAGCACATTGCAGGGTCAAAGATTTCAACTTTTTTCATTTTAAAACCTCCAATTATAATATTAAATAAGCATATACTTATACTAAGATAAGAAGAAAACCAAGAGAAACCTCTCTTGGTTATTTAATTGTATTATTCTCCAGATTCACCAAAACGTTTGATTCTGTCTCCCACTTCATCACGTACACGTTGGAAGAAAGCCCACTTTTCTTCTTCTGTTCCTTCCGCCTTAGCTGGGTCATCAAATCCCCAGTGCTCGCGTTTAACGTGAGGAGGTGTCATCGGGCATTTATCGGCAGCATCCCCGCATAATGTAACAACTAGATCAGCATTATTTAAAATTTCAGGGTCAATAATATCAGATGTTTGATTTGAAATGTCAATTCCGGCTTCTTTCATAGCTTTTACAGCATTTGGGTTTAATCCATGTGCTTCAATCCCTGCACTGTGCACGTTCCACTCATCACCTAGATATTTCTTTGCCCATCCTTCAGCCATTTGGCTTCTGCAAGAATTACCTGTACATAAAAAGTAAATTGTTTTCTTAGACATAATGTATTTCTCCTTTATTAATTAGTGAATGAATAACAACCATATATATAAACCAACTAATGTAATAAACAGTGTTGGAATGGTTAAAACAATACCTGTTTTAAAATAGGTTCCCCAAGATATCTTAACCCCTTTTTGTGAAAGGACATGCAACCATAGCAAGGTTGCAAGAGAACCGATTGGTGTAATTTTTGGACCTAAATCTGACCCAATGACATT
This sequence comes from Robertmurraya sp. DFI.2.37, assembly GCF_029211245.1. Classification (NCBI taxonomy): domain Bacteria; kingdom Bacillati; phylum Bacillota; class Bacilli; order Caryophanales; family Bacillaceae; genus Robertmurraya; species Robertmurraya sp. DFI.2.37. The sequence goes on from NZ_JARGEJ010000021.1 coordinate 23,339, forward strand.
GGCATAAATAAGTGCTTCTCTTATCACACCAGTTGTATTTGTATCTGCAATAGCTAATGCATCAATCATGACGGTTGGCATGTTATTCATAATGGAAGAAAGAATCGCAGCTATGAATCCCATTCCAACAGTGGCTGCAAACAACCCTTGATCAGCAGTTACTTGAATCAAATCAGCTAAGATATTGGTTAGCCCTTCATTTCTTAATCCATAAACAACAACATACATTCCAATTGAGAAAAAGACGATCGCCCAAGGCGCACCTTTAATAACGGTACGAGTGTTAACAGCATGGCTTCTTCTAGCCATGAAAAGGAAAAAGATTGCGACGATACTTGCGATAATGGACACAGGGATTCCTGTAAATTCACTAGCAAAATAGCCAATTAGTAGTATTCCTAACACAACCCAAGATAATCGAAACATTTTTTCATCTCGAATGACTTCAACTGGCTTTTTCAATTGGGACAAATCATATTGTTTTGGAATACTTTTACGGAAAAATAGATATAAAACCAAGATACTTGCTGCTAATGAAAAGAAGTTCGGAATAATCATCCTTGAAGCAAACTCTGCAAAACCAATACCAAAAAAATCTGCTGAAACGATATTAACCAAGTTACTTACGACTAACGGAAGTGATGTCGTATCTGCAATAAATCCACTAGCAATGATGAATGGAAAAACCATTTTTTCGTTAAATTTTAGATTTCTAACCATTGCCAAAACGATAGGAGTCAAAATGAGTGCGGCACCATCGTTTGCAAAAAAGGCAGCCACTAATGCGCCAAGAATAGATACATAGACGAACATTAGAACTCCGTTTCCTTTAGCAGCTCTCGCCATATGAAGAGCTGACCACTCAAAAAAACCAATTTCATCTAATATTAATGAAATCATAATGATAGCAATAAAAGCGAGTGTTGCATTCCAAACAATCGATGTGACGTCTAAAACATCTTGAAAATCAACCACTCCTACAAGTAAAGCTAAAACAGCTCCGGCACAGGCAGACCAACCAATCGATAACCCTTTCGGTTGCCATATCACTAAAATAAGCGTTACTAAAAAAATCGTGGAAGCTAAAAACACTGATGTCAAAATTGTTCCCCCTTAATCGCAAGAAATGCGTAACCCTTTTTCTTCAAGCAGCTGTAATCTATATTCTTGATCAGGAAGATTGTCAAGAATAGCTTGTACAAATGGATACATGTCACCATCTTTAATTAAAGAATAGATGACCCACTGTCCTCTTTTCGTCTCGCCAACAATCCCAGCATCCTTTAACTTTCTCATATGCTGACTGATGGCAGGCTGACTCATTTGAAACATCGCGACAAATTCACAGACGCAGCAATCGTGCGAGTTTAATATTTTCACCATCGTTAAACGAGTTTTATCACCTAAAAGCTTTAAAATATGTGCTGCTTTCTCCATTTCTATTTTACCCATCCCCATCACCTTCCATAATAGAGCCATAATTTACTCTGTTGTTACAGTCAATTCTTATTATATAAGCTTTAAGTTATATAATAATATGCTTATATATATTTTTCAATCTTTTTCATAAAGCTTTGTTAAACCGTATACTTCCTCTCCACTACGATGAAAGTATAAAAATAACTTAGTTACTCACATCACTTCGAGAGGGTCTTTATAGCTGCACGAAAAAAGTGTGTAAAATATTGGTTTCACATATAATAAAACCAAAATCAGGACATTCATATAAAAAATAATCATAAAATTTTGTAAAGGTTTTGTAAATGCTATTGAAAACAATAACGAACATCATATAAAATTAGTTTTCGATATCGACTTTCGATATTGAAATTCGCAATCGGGGGTGCGAAGTTGGAAGAGAAAATATTGAGGAAATTATTTCTCGGCTTCATCCAAATTCATATTTTACACCATGCGAAAGAGCATCCGATCTATGGTGTTTGGATGCTTGATGAACTAAAACAGCATGGATATAACATCAGTTCTGGAACCCTCTATCCTATTTTACATTCGATGGAAAGTGACGGGCTACTATTAAAAGAAGAGAGAAATGTGGAGGGGAAAATTAGAAAATATTACACAATCACTGAAAAAGGACGTTTAGTTTTAACGGAAGCACGCAATAAAGCATATGAACTTTTTAAAGAAATTAAGGACTAACAAAAAGGAGATTTCTATGACACAAAACCAGCAGAACAACAGGATAAAAGCACTTCTTGAGATCCTGTTCATTTCTACTAGATTAGGGCTTACATCATTTGGTGGACCAGTAGCACACTTAGGATATTTTCATACTGAATACATTCAAAGAAGAAAATGGATGGATGAAAAAAGCTATGCAGACTTAGTCGCATTATGTCAGTTCCTTCCTGGACCAGCTAGTAGCCAGGTTGGAATCGGAATCGGTGTAATGAGAGCGGGAATTATAGGAGGAATCGTTTCTTTTATCGGTTTTACTCTCCCCTCAGTTCTAGCATTAATTATTTTTGCGTTACTCCTCCAAGGGCTCAATATTAGTGAAGCCGGTTGGATTCATGGGCTAAAAATAGTAGCAGTTGTCGTCGTTGCACACGCGATTTTAGGGATGGCTAAAAATTTAGCACCTGACTTAAAAAGAAAAGCATTAGCTTTATTCGCACTCGTTGCCACATTATTATGGCAAGCCGCTTTTACACAAGTGGGGATCATCCTCATTTGTGCTTTAATAGGATTCATCTTATATAAAAATCATCAAGATAGCCAAGATTCAAACATTCATTTTCCTATCTCGAAAGGATTTGCTGTTACATGTTTAACATTATTTTTCGGGCTTCTTTTCCTGTTACCTATCTTAAGAGAAGTAACATCTCTAAATTGGCTCGCCATGTTTGATAGTTTTTACCGTTCTGGTTCCCTTGTTTTTGGAGGTGGCCACGTTGTACTACCATTACTTGAACGTGAGTTTGTACCAACGGGATGGTTAAGTAAAGATGAATTTTTAGCCGGTTATGGAGCAGCACAAGCAGTACCTGGACCGCTCTTTACCTTTGCTGCTTATCTTGGTGCCGTTATAAATGGTTGGCAAGGTGGACTGCTCGCAACAGTCGCGATCTTCCTCCCTGCATTTTTACTCATCCTTGGAACACTGCCTTTTTGGGATGCTCTTCGCCGAAATCCCAAAGTAAAAGGAGCATTAATGGGGGTTAATGCAGCCGTTGTTGGAATCTTAATCTCCGCATTTTATCATCCAATATGGACGAGTTCGATCCTAGCGCCAATTGACTTTGCCTTTGCTGCTGTTTTATTTAGCATGCTGGTGTTTTGGAAGTTACCACCATGGGTCATTGTCATAACTGGAGCATTGGGCGGCTCCTTGATGACCATTCTTTAATCATTTGGTACTAAAAAATCCGTGCGTTCCATAAATCTGCACGGGTTTTTTATTCATCATTTTTTAAGTTTTTCTACTGCCGCTTTATAGAGAATCAAGCGTAGCCGAGAGTCCTCGCCCAATAACATTTGCCGATACTGGCTCTATCCCCATTTCTCTTACCCAAATTGATAATTGTCCAATATGATGAATTTCATGGGCAATAATATGTCGTACCACTTCACCCCAAGTATGGCTAACATCCTTTCCATTTTTTAAGGTAAGACGCAAAATCCGATTTTCCTTGCTCGCATCCCAGTCTCTCACGAAAGCTGAGACTTCAGAATGATATCGCTCGTCCAAAGTGCGAATTTCTTTTAAGCTTTTATAGTCGTCGAAGTTCTCCTGAACATCAGGTTTGCCTTCTAGCATTCGAATCCAGCTCCACTCCACATCAATAATATGAAAAAAGGTGTGTAATATACTTCCCATTCCTCCCACACGGAGTTTCAATAAATCTTCTTCATTTAACTGTTCACATAATTGATACCATTCTTTTCTTACCATCCAATTGTAGTTAAAAAAAGTTTGCAAATCATTCCCTCCTCATTTATTATAAAATTCAGATAAAGAAATCTTCAGTTCCTTTTGAGCTGTGACAAGATTGGGGGCATTCAATTTGTTTGATTTATCCGTTATTGAAATGATCTTATCGATCTTATCTATTTGGGTTATTTTCCTGATCTTTCATAGACTTCTTCACCGCTATTCCGAACAGAACAAAAAGTGGACACATGATCTTGTAATTACATTAATACAATCTTTACTCGTCTTCTTCATCATTATCCCACTTATTAATTTTTTTCAATAAGCCATCCTTCTAACTTGAGATACGCAGATAAATAGAGGAAAATATATCCTTTTTATTTCTCTAAGCTCACATAATCACTAGTCTTGACAACAGCAATCGAATTTTGAGTAGCGAAATCGCTTAAATGGAACATATATACGTAGGTCGGAAACGAATGATACGAAGATTAAAACCTTTTTTTGTTTGAATAATCGCGCCTTTTTGTATCCAACCACCACGAATTAATTGTATTTTATTAATTTGAGTGACTGTTATAGTCTTTTAGTAAATCGGTATATTAAAAACCGAAACTTGATAGACTAAACATTTTTCTCTTATTGTTACCTGAAATTTAAGAAATAGAGCAATTGTAACAAAAATAAGAATTAAAATCTGTAAATACAAAATTCTTTCCCATTGCTTTCAATTTAAAACTGTATAAATTAACAAGACAAATGACATGGTTAAAACTCTTTTTTCGCTATCCGCTTGATAAGTCAATTTTCTCCCCCATATTTATGACAAATATTTTAATTCTCATATTGCCATAAGCCCCGCGACTTAAATTGAAGCACTAAAGGAGCTTATGATGTTAGCTCCATCTTATCGTTTCTCACAAACTACTTAAATGCTCATGGAGCAGCTTCCACTGATCATGTTCATCCTTGATAAAGACATTTGTTGCACGCCCGCTTCCTTTCACGTATTTCCCATTTAAGTAGCCCTCATAATGATATTGATAAAGGCAGGTTGCACTGTGATCATTTACAGAAATCCATTTGACATCATTTGCAGAATAGACCTCCTCCTTGATCAGCTCCCACGCATTTTCGAAATATGCCCTAATTTCTTCCATGGTAGTGCATGTTTTATCTGTAAACCAATAAACAGCATCTGGATGCAAAAGCTTTTTTACATTGGCAAAATCATGCGTATTCGTCGCTGTAATATATTGTTTTAATGCATCTACATAATTCATCTTGAACACCCCTTTTTATTTAGCTTTGTTAAACAATATGGTTCGTTAAAGGATCCTTGGCTCATTTCGTGTGCAACAGTTATACTGAAAGGTCTTCTGATTCATGAAGCGATGTAAGAAAACAAGTTTTCTCTATCGCTTCATGAATCAGAGAAAAAATGAGCCAAAATCAACATCAACCTATAACAAAGCCTTTTACATTAATAACGATATCAACTGTTTATTTAATAGGTTATATCGATTTTCGCTTCTACTTTTTGTCTCCATAAACAGAGTAATAGTGGGATTAACACAAAAAGCAAGTATAGAGCATATAAATAAATTTGAGAATTTTGTATGAGGAACGCTTCCCCTAGTAAATATCCTCTAGTAATTAATATACAGATAGTAACAAAGATTGGCAATTGTAGCACAATAAGCGAAATGTAATTTTTACAAATATTCGAAACCACAATGGCTAAAAGAGCAAAGCTGAGTACTAGCACATACGTAAGTATGATCGTCATCATGATTAATTGTTGAAACGTTAAATCATACCAATATATACTTCCCATAAATGAATTGATTCCACTATTTAAAAACATCGCTACCTCATTTGTGGAGTAGATACTGTAATAAACTGCAACTAGAATAGTTGTAATCATAAAAGCTGAAAGCATTCCTGCTGCTACTTTCGATCGAAAAAGCCGTCTCCCTGTTTTAGAGGTGTATTGTAAGGCAATCAAATTGTTTTTATAATCCTTTATAAAAATGGGAGAAATCATAAAAATAACACTTATTAGGATTGTGATTAAAATATATTTGCTAATTTCAAAAAAATTATCCTCTACAGGAAATGCAGGGAAAATAGAGTTGACCGCTTGGCTGCTAACAATTTCCTTAATTCTCAGCTCCTCTTTCTCAGTTGGCTCTGTCAATAGATGTCTATAACCATAGTACTCTTCCACCATTTCCATGTTCTCAAGCAACTCTTCTCTTACAGGAATCTCCCAAAACAGATCAATCTCTTGCTCGAAAATAAGATCATTTTTAATTGTTTCAAACTGTTTATGATTAGCTTCCATTGACTGAAACTGCTCATATGAAACAATGCCTAATTCTTTTAATTCATCGTTTGCTTGAATCCATTTATCCGCTTTATGAATCTCTTCTTAATAAATGTCTTTAAAATGGTTAAATTCCTCCTGATCAAGTTCAGCACCATACTGATGAACCATTTCTGTAGCTATGCGATAATGATCAAGAGCCGGTCGTCCATTAGGAAAATGAGTAATATGAAATTCTATAAACAAATAGTACATAAGTAAATTAATGAAAATACAAATAAATATCATAATAGGATGAAAGATTTTCTTCATCTCTTGTAATAAAATTTGCAAATTTACAACACCCCTTTCACTTTAAATCGCATTTCTGAAAGCTCTTCTGGCAAATAAACGTGATTGCCAGCACGAGGAGTAGCCACGCCCCAACCGTAATGACTTCGAAATAAGCGCTAACTGTTAATGGCTGATACATAAACCAAATAAAAGAATTTAATACAAGATTAACAGGGGTAAAAAAACTCAAAATCAACGCAACTTGCTCGCTTGAAAATAGACCTTGAATAGCAAAAATACTTCCAAAAAGACTAAAAAAAATAAAGAATACTAAATAACTATTACGAATCCACCTTGCTAAAATAACCGTTATAAATGTAAACAGAATTATTAAGAGGATGGCTAAAAGCACCGTAGCAAGTAAATATTGTAAAAACGTGAAATTCCACCATGACATAAACCAGTTTTGACCTGCATTAAATAAGGAACTAATCGGTACTTGCCAAAATTCTTTATAAGAAAATAACTTAAAATAAAGAACGAGCCCTGTTGTGAGGATAAGGGCAAATAAAATGAGATTGGCCATTAATGCAGCCCATATTTTATCAACCGCCAGTGCACGTCCTCTTCTCGTCGCATATGTAAGAAGATAGGTGCCCCTTTCGAATTCAAAATTCATAACATGTGCTGTCACCAGTACCGTCAAAATCACCCCTTCTAGTAAAAATACCTTAAAAACCGTTTTAAACAATAATTCATGGGTGCCGAGTTCGTTTTGTGCCGGAAATAGATGCTTGTATTCTTTATTTTGTAGAACATCTGCATAACGCTCGCTAAACCTAGCATACTGGCTTCTAATTAATTGAGCAGCACCACCACTTAAACCATATTTTCTTATTTCCATTTCAGCGAAAGCAATTGGATCGAGTTGCTGAAAGTTTTCATCTATATGAAGGCTGTTTACATAATACATTTCAAACAAGGAAGTGGTCGCAAAAAGCTGCAACTCTTCCTCAGAGAAAACGCTGTTTACATACAGGCTTTGATCTGAAAACAATTCATTCATGGTTGCATACGTTTTCGAAACTTTTTCCTTGGCGATATCGTTTACTTCCTTCAATTGCCCTTCATAATCAGCTTTCATTTAGCAAGCATAGCATCATCAATCTTAGTCCCATAAGTGCTGGCGATTTGATTAACCTCTCGCAATTCTTCTTTTATATAGGCATTCTGAAATATGATTAAAAAATTAAATGCGGTAAAAAGAAGCAATAATGTTAGAATCACAGGAGACATAAACACTTTGCGTAATTCATAGATCCAAATTGGCATTAGTTGGTCACTCCTGCACCTTCGTCTTGATACTGATAAAGAAAAACATCCTCCAATGTTGGCTTGACACTCACTCCATACTTATATTGCTTTGATTCCGCAATAAAACGAATCTTCATTTTGCCGTTTTCTTGTCTCTCAGCAAGGGACAAAAATTCTTTACGAAAACGGGCAACATCACTAAAGTCCATTTCTGTTTCAAATACTTTGCCATTCAATTGTTTACAAATATGATCGATACTGCTTTTATATAGAATTTTCTTCCTTTTAATCATAATTATTTCATTTGCTATCGATTCAACATCTGACACGATATGCGTAGATAAAATAACAATGCGCTCCCTAGCTAAATCTGATAATAAATTTCTAAACCGAACTCTTTCTTTTGGATCTAATCCCGCAGTCGGTTCATCAAGAATAAGAATTTTTGGATCATTTAACATCGCTTGAGCGATGCCGACCCTTTGAATCATTCCACCAGAGAATTTTCCCATCTTCTTTTTAATTGCATCCTCTAAAGCAACCAATTTTAATAGTTTAGGTATTTTCATTTTCGTTTCATTTCTTGGAATTCCTTTTAATGCTGCTAAATACTCTAAATACTGCTGGGGATTATAATTTTTATAATATCCAAATTGCTGAGGTAGATAGCCGATTAATTGTCGATAGTTTTCTCCCATCCCATAAATATCTTTACCCTCGTATAAAATTTCGCCAGCAGAAGGGCGAAGTAATGTTGTTAGCATTTTAATTAAGGTCGTTTTTCCTGCTCCATTCGGGGCTAATAGCCCATAGATCCCGTTTGAAAATTCAAGCTCGATATTTTCCAACACAGAAAAATTACCGAACCTCTTATCAACACTATTAACCGTTAACATAATCAATTACTCCTCTCTTTTTATGATCTTGCATGAGATTGTTTAATTTTTTTACATACAGATAAAAAGTCAACACGATAATGCCTCCGTATAAATACCAAGGGATCGATTCTAACAATTGCTGATAACGAATAGAATCAAAAATAAGGAAAAGAAGATTTAAACCCATCCATCCAAACATAACGCCCACTTTTATTAATAAGCTTTTGAAAAAGGAAAGCGCATATAAAAACAATAAAGAAAACAAAAATAGTGAAGTTGTGGCAATTAAAAAGCCTTGTAAAAACGCAAACGATGAAAGCTTCATTGCCATAAAGAATACCCAAACTGTATTTAGTAGAAAGCAAAATAAACTGAAAGCAATCATCCGAAACGCAGCTAACTGATATAAGTTATACGTACACGTCATTTCCACTTCAGTTGTATGATTCATATAGCTACTCAACAAAGGAATGATCGAAAGCAGACCATATAAAATTGGCGAAAGCAGCATGATGACCCCATAATAATTAGTAGTTTCACTAGCTTGCTCTTGGGCAGTCACGAATAAAATCATCATAAGTAACGTTACAACAGTCATTTCCTTTTTTTCTCGAAAAAGGAAACGAAATCCTATCGTACGAGACATATTAAGCAGAAGTTTATGGAATGGCTCTGGTACAACCAATCCCTTCATGACAATTGCATTGACTTCCTCCTCTATTTTCGCATTTTCCGGTAGCGAGAGTTTTTTCTTATTCTCCATCCTCACACTCCCCTTCCACTTTTTTTCTCACAAATTTTAAGCATCGATAATATTTTGTTTTCACAGTCGATTCTGGGATATTCAGGATCGCCGCAATTTCCTGAAATGTACAATCAGCAAAGAGCTTTAAGCGAAATATTTGTTGTAGTGATGTTTCAAGCTGATGTACAATCTCTAAAATAGTTGCAACTTCTTCCACATGTTCAAGGTTTAAAGTGAAATCCTCATTGATGGCAAAATCCATATCTGTAATATCAATGGAAAGACGATGTGTTTTATAATACTTCGAACGAAAATAATCTACTACTTTATAAGTCGCGATCTTATAAAGCCAGGTACGGAATGAGGCTCGACTTCCTTCAAATTGATGCAGCCCCTGAAGCATATTTATAAAAATTTCTTGTGTTAAATCATAGGATTGCTCTTGATCAAGAGTTTGTTTAAAAACGTATTGATAGATTTCACGGTAATACTTAGAAACAAGCTGATTCGCTGCTGTCTCACTTCCCCTTTTTTTCACCTTCTCTATCAGCTTTACATCCTCTTCCATATTTCACCACTCTATTTTAAAAGTCAGTTTTATAAGCTTATATCTATATATTCGTAAAATAATCAGCAATAGTTTTAATTTTGCCTAATTTTTTTCAAAATCGTAAAGTTTATTTTTATTTAAACAATGCGGCTAACACTATTTTCCAGTATAATAGTTATAAATGGGATTTTACGATTGAAAGGAATAAAAATGAAGCTACAATGTTGCAAAATGTTGGTTGGAGAAAGAAAATTGGAGGTGTAATGATGGCGAAAACACTTTATGTAGCAACTACGCTCATTACATTAGGTTTTATTTTATATTTTTACGGTATCATTCCTTTTGTAGTTATTATTTCTATATTTCTTATCCTTTTCGCACCTGTTATTTATTTCATTTCTAAAAACAAGAACACAAGTTCTAATATAAGGAAATAATCGAAAGTCTTCTAGATGACTAAAGTCCACTATGTAAGCCAGAAAATATACATAGTGGACTCATTCTTTTTAGACACAATTATTTGATTAAAAAGTTTCTAGCTCTTAACTTTACTACCTGAAATTGAGTTTAGTCCACTTCTTCTTCCTTTTTTAAATGAATTCTTTGCCAAACCATTAAAGCTACACATGTAAAAAACGTTACCTCAGAGGACCATATCCTCTTCAAGAAAATTCACCGCAGCATCACACTATAATGCCTCATCGATTTCGGAATCCCTTTTAACGCAAGCTGTCCACTATAGATTAAATAGCGAAGCCGATATTCTAAATAAAATAGATTAATGTTGTCTCCTAATTCATCTACCATATTTCCCAACAACCATCCTGCATTTATAAAACCCTTCTTCTCTTGATCATCATGAAGCTTTTGCAGCATCTTCATCAAATGGCGATCATAATAGTTTTCAGAAACATGTGTAATTTCATTATTCTTCCACAGATGAAGCACTTCTGTTGACTCCGTAAGGCGATTCCACTCTTCCTGTAAGAAATGCCGCTCTGCAAAGGTTAAAGGCGCATTATCGTTATTCTCTGCAAATATTGCTTGCAAGGACTCTGGCTCCAGTTGTGATGTATGGAGCTGTTGATTCGAATGAATCAGAATGATGTCGTTTTCCTTTTTGTTTAATAGCTTCAGAAAATAGCGCAAACATATTTGCTCCTCAATATTATAGCTATACCATATGTAAAGAGGAGCCTCAGCTGGAATATCTTCAATCTCTCTCAACGTATTCTTTACTTTTTCTTCAAGTTCAAAATCTTCATCCTCATAATTAATATTTTCCCTTAGCCATTCAAATCGCGCTGCATGTCCCCTCGCTTCATTCATTTTCCACAGTGGTCCGATCGCCAAGAAATCAGGGAAGCCAATTACTTTTTTCGGACTCTGTAATGAATATTTTAATGCTCCAGCTCCCGATTCAGACGAAACAAGATGATATGGGTGCAAATCCTTCGCTGTATCGCGATATTTTTGGATATAGCGATTGATTGCTTGAACGACATGGTGTAAATCATCCATACTGATGAAATATCCGCGTCCTTGAATGGGCTCTACCTCGAAATGGTTAAATTCCTCAAAAGAATCGCACAACTTATATGTACTCCAATCACCACCTTGATGCATATTAGAAATGGTTATATAATCGTTTGTTTCAATTTTATAAACAAAAACGATATCAGGCGCACTATGAAAATATATATAAGGATATTCAGCTCTTGAATGCATCTCAATCACTCCTAGCACTTAGTCTTTTAACCATTCGCTAAAGAACTTGCGATATCCTTCTTTCATGACGGTGCTGGAAAAAGCATCAAAGGCATAGTCTCGATTTCCTGTTGATGTCTTAAGCGGGAGTGCTGCTGCCATATTGACTAACTCAAACCAATTTTTCTCATTTCCTGAGAAAGAGTGGTTGGCACTTATATGATCATAACAAGGGTGCTCTGGCTTCACAACGATTTTTCCCATCGCTAAGCTTTCAGTTAAAGGCATGGCAAACGTATCAAATTTCGAACTGCTCCAATAAACTTTAGCAGAATTCATCAATTTAAAAACCTCATCCTGTGTTAATGCGAATTGTAATTTAACATTACTTGGAATATTATATTTCTTCATCGTACTTCGGTATCTCTCACCACCAAAAACCATAAATACTTCTTTATCTGGATTGTTACGGGCATAATCAATTACTAAATCCGGGCGGCGATTTTCTTCGTCTCTTCCAATCCATAAAATTCGATTATCGACGACTAAACTCGGATCATAATATTTATTGGCCAGCTCTTCATTAAAACCTATCGGAATGACTGAGATATCCTCAACACCAAAATTGCGTGACATTTCCCTTTTCAAAAACTCAGTTTGAACAATTGCCTTATCGACCATTTGATAAAACGGCTTCATCATTTCATACCCCGTTAGAGCAGGATCAGGAAAGCTATGGGGAAAAAGAACGCTATTTTTTAAAAACATCTTTAAATAAGTAAAACCAGAAACAGTGTAAATAACATGTTCAATCTTATGTGATTCAATTTGCTCAAGAACAATGTCATAATTGACGAGATCACCTTTTTCATGCTCATAGCCTGGAATCCAATCGTATCCACTAACATGTCTTTGCGGTGAAATAAAAACAACTTCTACACCTAGTTCAGCGCTTAGCGCTTGAAGTCTTTCCGCAAAAATTCGTGGTCCTTGCGCTTCAGTAAATTGGATTTTTCGCATGACTAACCCTACTTTTGTCAACTTTAAAAACACCTCATTTTTCAATTTAAACAATAAAACCTTCCTCATTATTGAACAGGAAGGTTTCACCATAACTACAATTATTTATAGAAATAAACCTGTAGATACTCATTTTTGCCAGCATTATAAACAGCAGAGTAGACGAAATCTTGCCCCCTACTTTAAGAGCAGCTTAATTCCCTGAAACCACTTCTTTTAAAATTTCATAAGAACGCTTTTGCTTATCTGGGTCATAAATATAGGAGACAGCCATAAGCTCATCCACATTATACTTTTCTTGGAAGGCTGTCAATTGTTCTTTAATCGACTGTTTGCCCCCCATTAGTGTAACACTCGACATAGAGGTTGCCATTTGCTCCTCATGTGGGCTCCAAAGCCCATCCATCGTTTGAACTGGAGGACTTAAAGGGGTTTGTGTTCCTCGGACAACATTCAAGAAAAATTGCTGCATGGTTGTCGATTCAAATTTTGCTTCTTCATCACTTTCTGCTGCTATCACATTCAAACATACCATCATATAAGGTTTGTCCAAATAATTTGACGGTTGGAATCGATCTCTATATATCGATATCGCTTCCTCCATATATCTCGGTGCAAAATGGGAAGCAAACACATATGGCAATCCTAGTTTTGCTGCCAAATATGCTGAATCTGTAGACGAACCAAGAATGTAAATCGGAATATTTGTTGCAACACCTGGATACGCCTTTACATAGCCTTGATTTTCTAAAGGGCCAAAATATGTTAATAATGCTTGTACATCTTCTGGGAACGTAAAGACGGAATCGTTTTTTGATCTCCTCAAGGCACTAGCAGTCATCATGTCCGTTCCCGGTGCCCGACCTAATCCTAAATCCAAACGCCCTGGATAAATAGTTGCCATCGTTCCAAATTGCTCAGCAACGACTAATGGTGAATGATTGGGAAGCATCACTCCACCGGAACCAACGCGGATGCTTTTTGTATGCTCAAGGGTATGTTTAATGAGGATTGAAGTAGCCGAACTCACTAATGTTGGAGTATTATGGTGTTCAGCAATCCAGTATCTTGAGTATCCGAACTCTTCCGTTGCCTGGGCTAAGGAAACCATCGCTTCAATCGCCTCTTTTGCCCCCTGTCCCTTTCGAATAGGAGCTAGATTCAACACAGATATAGGTATATTTATATTCGCCATCGTTACGTTCCTTTCTTTTTAGCTTTGTTAAACCATACTTTTGCTAAAACGATTGTTGACTCATTTTTTGTAACCTAATCCATGATAGAAAAAATAAGTCAATAACTAGCACCTACAAATAACAAAGCTTTCATTTTAAAAGTCCTTTCAGCATTCATTTCTATAAAAGAATATTAGCTAAACATCACTTATTGAAATGAATTTAGTTATATACTACCAATTGATGTTCCAGAAAGAAAATGAAATGCTTATTCTCCATTTTTCCCATATTTCTTTATTTAGATGAGAACTGTCTTTATACTAAAGGAAAAGGGCTCCTTAAAACAGGAGGGTTTCAATGGACAAAGAGCAGAAAGAATCAATTGAAAAACAGGAAGAAGAGATAGATTGGGAGGAATTTTTTAACGAAGAAGTAGATGAACAGTGGGAAAAAGAAAAAAAGCAAAGAAAAAAACGACGCTCATTGATAATGAAGATCATCGGAAGCATTCTGGCTTTTTCTTTACTAATCAGCACGTTACAAATATGGTTTAATGTCGTCAATATTCCGGCGATCCGATTCCTTGAAGTTTCTCAAAGACTATCTAAAACAGAAGAAGTAAGTGAATTTAAAAAATCAGTTGTAACGATTGAATGGGATGGAGTAAAGGGGACAGGCTTCAATATTGATGCTGACGGTCTGATCGTGACAAACGATCATGTAGTTGAGCATACAGACACCGTTCAAATTCATTTTAAAGAAGAAGGATCTTATCTTGGCAAGGTAATTGCCCGTAAACCTGAACTAGATCTTGCTCTCGTAGAGATTGACGCGACAAACTTGCCTACTCTTCACGTGTCTGGAGAACAGAATTGGGAGGATTTTATTGACGACAAAATCACTTTTATTGGTAACCCCCTCGCTTTTACGCAAATTGCTAATGAAGGAACGATTGTAGACAGTATACAGCTTCAAGATTGGGATGTTCCAACGATGGCGATTGATGCACCAATTTATAAAGGCAATAGCGGCAGTCCTGTCATCAATCAAGAGGGAGAAGTGATTGCCATTATATTTGCAACGATCTCTTCAGATAAACTCGACAAGCGTGTTGGCTTGGCAATTCCCTCCTATCACTTAAAAGAAATGCTGGAATCTCACTAGTCCCTAAAAAAGCCTAAGTTGCAGGAAATTATCATAGGATGAGAGGTTTTTTTGAAATTAGTTGCGAATGCAAAGTAAAGAGTTGGGGGCGATTGCTTTTACTCATCTTTTACAGGATGGATTCACATCCGCTTTGGAGTTGTGGCATGCGCTCTAATATGTTACTAGCAGAAATGCTCCATCCATACAAATAAAGCTTAAAAAGCAAGAGGAAATATGAACTGCCCTGTAAATGTTAGATACAATCTGACGTTTACGGGGCAGTTCAATAACGATTGTTTTACTCCTCTTGCTTTTTGAATTGAAATTTTAGCGGACAAAATCATTCTAGTTTGTATCTCTAATTATGCGTATTTTATTCCAGCTTTCTTAATATTATTGATATCCCCTGAACTACAAGGAGTAACAGCATAGGTCATTTCACATTTAGGACAATTCATAATTACTTTATTAAAAATAAATGTCTCTCCGCATTCACAGTTAATTTCATGGACGATTTTTGTCGCCTCTTGAGCTTTGCCCTTGCTCTTTACGTGATCAACTACAGCTTTTCCATCATTTAAACTTGAACATCCACAGCTCATGTCATAACCTCCATTATTATTAAATATAAGAAAAGAATAGCATAATGAAGGCAAAATCATTGTGGCAAAAATCACATCTAGTCATTATTATTAGTTCTCTTTCATCTTTTTTGAACGGCTAATAAAATGATGGTAACCTGGCAAGCCCTTTTCGTTTAAAATGATTTTGACACGGTCCTAGTGCGAAATCAGCGCTAAAAGAATTGCATTATCCAGATCAGTTACTGGAACTAGAAATCACCGAAAATGCGCTATTAAATAATGAGAACGATTCGAAAGTTCGTCTTTTTTAGGCTCAGCTTCTAATTTTTTAATTAAAATGCCTCCCCATTAACAAAATTCACATTCATTTTATGGGAAGAAAATTATCACAACATAATTAACGATAGCGTGAGAGTATAAATTTTCTTCTTTATTGTTGACAAGCCTATTCCTATTTTGACCGTTTTGAACAGCTTTTCATGTTGTTTTTCATGAACAAGTGGAATACGATTGTTTATACACAAAGTTAGCGAAAACACTCCTATTTTCTTTTTTAAATGAATCAGGTATAATAAAACTGTCTTAATGTTATTAAAAAAACCGCTAGTGCTGGTAACACGTAGCGGTCAGTACAATAGTAGGTCCCTTTCAAGGGGGATCAGCTTTTTCAGGATAATCCACCTAGGCCGGTCAGCTCAAGGGTGGGTTATTTTTTTTGGTTAAATGACAGGACAGCGATGATTAAGCTTGCAAAGGCACACGCAAACATCAATGCTTCAAATACCGTCACAGCATCACCCCCTTTCAATTGGGGATGAGCTGACCACCCTTGAGTTTCTTACTATTGCTTATCCATTATAACATAAAAAATGGAATATATGTTCTGTTTCTTATGCATCTTTATTCCTGTTTTCAAGCTTAGCATGCTAAGAAATCTTAGCATAAATTAAGTGCAACAAAAAAGTTGCACTTTTAAAAAAATGGAAAATAGCCCCAAAGGTTATTTAAAAATGATTTTCATTACTTCATCTAAAGTCATATTGCTGTCCAACTCAAACGTTCCAGGCTTTAAATCGTTAGAGAGTCCTCTTTTTTCAACTTCGTCAAAAAATGTTCTCGCACTATCAATTATTTTCCCTTGAACTAACGCATTGCCAACATCAATACTGGTCATACCTGGCGCGACGTTAACGATTGTTCGATAGACTACATTCTCATTTTCATTCTTCTCAGCTTTTTCCGCTTGCCCGTCTTGTTCTTTTTGCTCTTTCTGAACCTTTGCTTGTGCTTCTTTTTCCACAGTGGCGATTTGCTCATCCCACTCTGAATCAGTTAAGATAATATACCCTGCGGTCGATAGGCTTTCCTTCATCTCTTCTTCTGTAGGAGTCTTTGCTGTGGTTTGCTCGTTTTTTTCAACAGGAGCTTTCTGAGAAAAATAAACAATTCCACAAATACCAGCACTGACGAGAAGACCAGCAGCAAAACTATTAAGCAAATTAGCTTTCATTCGCATGCGCTACCCTTCTCCCTTCATTTTTTGATGATATATATGGAGCGAGTAAATCTTCAACCTGAGCTGACTCGAGCTGAAGCTTCGTTGCAATCCCTTCGATTGTATAGTTTCTCTTATATAAATCCAGTAATTCTCGTTGTAATTGTCGCTCTTCTTCACTGAGCCCTACTTTCTGTGAAAGCACTTCATTTTCTAGAGCTAAGTCTCGAATCTGGTTTTGAAGCTTGTTAATTTCTTCCATCATCGACATGTAGACTGTGTCAATTTCACGCTGCTTATTCTTTGAAGCCTGCTTATTTTTGTACATTGAAAACATAAGTAACAATGCTGCTGCAATAAATAGCCCAGTTAAAGCCCATTCCATCGATCTTAATCCTCCTTAATAAAACTAATCTCGCCAAGATAACATTATACCTTCAAATGGACAAGATTTCGATTAATTTCTACAAAATGCTTCAAAAGTCTAGAATAAAGCAAATTGAAAAATAAGAGCTAAGCAATGATGTAAAAGAAAAATATTGTGCCCTTTATCATTGATAAAATGAGTGCTTGTCTACTTATACTTGCTGAATCGTTCAAATGGGATTTTTCTTGAGAGATACAGTGGAATGATCATATAGCAGCATAACTAAAATCTACGTATGAAGCCAAAATTTCACACGGAATATACCAAAAATCTTTATAAAAGACTTGGTAAAAATGAAGCAAACGAAAAAATCATCAGTAAAAAAGTAGTAGGGAGAATGACTCTCTCTACTACCCGTGAGGCTTTAGGATGACCTTAATGCAGTGATCTGTTTTTGTATCAAAATACTCATAACCCTTTTTTGCCTGTTCAAGCGGAAGCTTATGGGTCACAATATCTGCTAAATTCACCTTCCCATCACTTACCATTTGATATAGCAGCGGTATAATTGGGATTACATGTGCCTGTCCCATTTTTAATTCCACATTTCGTTGAAAAATATCCCCAAGTGGAAAAGCATTATAGCGCATCCCATATACACCTGTCAGTTGAATAGTGCCACATTTTCTAACCGCCTGTGCCGCTGTCACAATCGCTCCCATCGAACCACCGTGCAGTTTCATGCCTGTTGCAAGGAATTCAAGAGGAGTCATTTTTCCATCCATGCCAACACAGTCAATGACTACGTCAGCACCTCCGTGAGTCATTTCTTTTAAATATTCGCCAATATGCTGCTTTTCCGTTTCAAAATTGACTATCTCAACGTTATTCGTTTTTTTAGCATGCTGCAATCGATAATCAATATAGTCAACAGCGATTACTCGCTTTGCTCCTTTTAACCAAGTGAACTTTTGCGCTAGCAATCCAATGGGGCCGCAGCCAAGAATGATCACCGTGTCTCCTTCTTTAACACCGGCATTTTCAACACTCCAGTAAGCAGTTGTTGCTGCGTCAGAGAGGAGAACTAATTGTTCATCTTCCACTTCGCAATCATCCGGCAATCGCCATGGGGTGAAATTCCCATATGGAACCCGTAAATATTCCGCTTGTCCGCCTGCATACCCTCCTGTGTTTTCAGAATAGCCGAAATATGCACCCATATCTCCATGCGGATTAGCTTCGTCACACTGACTTGTATAACCTTGATTGCAGTACCAGCAATGACCACAGCTTATATTAAAAGGAACGATAACTCGATCACCTTTTTTTACATTTGTCACTTTAGGACCGACCTCTTCTACAATTCCCATTGGTTCATGACCGATGATGAAATTTTCCGGCATATTAGCAACCATTCCATGAATTAAATGGAGGTCCGAGCCGCATATAGCCGAGCTTGTCACTTTAACAATAATATCATCTGCCTTCTCTATCTTCGGATCCTTGACTTCTTTAACGGCTACGTCCTTTATTCCTTGATATGTAACAGCCTTCATTCTTTTTCACCCCTTATTTCGTTTTATTTAAATGGAGTTGCAAATGTACCAAGCCGATCCGTATCGCGAGGAAATAACTCCATCTCAGCGATTGCTAGAGCCATATCAGCCGATTTAAGATCAAGCTCTATTTGCTTTCCAAGATCATGAGGATAGAGCCAGCCTTTTTCTAGTAAAAGTTGTACGGTTTCTTCATAAAGATCAATTGCCGCATCCAACTGTTTAAATAATGTTTCCCTTAGCGTGCTGCTCGCTGTTTCCGTTAACGCAACCGCATAATAACGAATTCCTGTTTTAATCGTTAATAGAAAATCGAGTGCAACTGAGGAATCGGCCATCTTCGGCATTCCCTCTGCATACTTCGGATCTAAATAGTCTTCATTCATTTTTCCACCTCATTTCATGTAAGCGTTGTACGTGCGCCTGCATAATGTTCTTTCAATTCTTGAATGGCTTGCATCGATAGTTGAACGTCTTTTTCCATTAGAGCTTTTAAATCATTATCGAAACACAAGCCTTGCATGAGCTTTGCTTTGACTAAACAAATCGTTTTAAAATTAAGTAATTCATGGGTCTCCATTGTTTCATGAAAAGCTAACACCTCTTTTGCCTCACTGTCCATATTCTCACCCCCTACACATCGTTACTTTCCCCATCAATAAGTGACTTTACCATTTAAGTTTTTGGTAATTAATACCCATTAACGAATAATGAATAATTGCTCAAACAGAAAAGCAATATTAGTAACAAGATGGAAAGGAGACAGACAATGACTAAATATTTAGCTCTGCATGAAACCTTAGAAGTGCATGAACTGTTAGTTTTTAAAAATTTAACTCTGACAAAATCAGCAACCATGAATAAGCTTGTTCAAGATCCAGAATTAAAAGCTATTCTTGCCCAGGAAGTGACGGCTGGAACGGCATTTATTACCAAACTACAAGCTTATTTAACAGATAGGAGCCAAAGAAATGAATAACTTCATGAAAACAGTGATGGGGATGGGCGCAATGACTGATAAAGTGATTGCTACAGATTTCCTTATTTCAACAAAAGCTGGGATTCGCAACCTTGCTTTCGCGATAACAGAAACAACAACGCCAGAATTGCGGGCAGGACTGCGGGAAGAGTTAAGAAATGCTGTCAAAACACATGAACAAATAACAAATTTTATGATTGAGAGAGGCATTTATCATCCCGATGACTTAAGTGAACAACTCGAGGTAGATTTACAAATTACTGAGACTGCATTAAAGCTTTCGGAAAGCGCTCAACAATAAAACCGATTATTCAAGAAACCTACTGGCGGCTTGATAAATTAAAATTTATTGAAGCTTACTGCATTCAAAGCACAAGAGATATATACAACGAATAAAAATCATTCATTTCAAACGAAAGAAGCTGTGTCATAATCAAACATACAGACTCTGACACAGCTCTAATTAATGGTTATTCATTTTTCTTTATCTCTTCAGGCCAGTTTAACGTTTCTTTTCCAATCTTTTTTCATAGCAATAGAACGGTAGTTTTTTTCCATGAAAAGACATCTCGCCAGCTTTTTGATAGCCCAATTTAGTAAATAAGCGCTGCGCCTTTACATTTAAAGAATATGTATCAATTCTTAAATAAGGGATTCCATTTTCAATAGCTACTTTTTCTGCATACCTGATAAGATTGCTTGCAGCTCCATTCTTCCTAGCAAAAGGATTAACTACTAGACGATGAAACGTATAGGCAGGACCAAAATACCTCCATGAAATTTGTCCGTATTCTACAGGTTCATTGCGGTCAACTGTAATCGAACCGATAATTTCCCCGTTTTCTTCCATAACGAATAAAGAAGAGTTTTGAACATCTGCTGCAAATATTTCCATATTTGGATAAGTTTCGTTCCACTGATCATTTTCCTCTTCTTCCATTATCTTTACAGTCTCTTTGACGATCTCCATCAGCGTATATAGGTCCTCGCTTTTTCCTTTGCGTATCAAATTTTCCAATCTTCCTTTCTCTAAACATCAATATGTTACATCATATCAAGAAAAAAAGGCATAGTTCAAACATGAAATAATGATTGTCCGGAAATAATAATGTCGATGATTTGGAGGTGGAAAAATGGGTGATGATTTGAGAGATTATATTACAGTAGTAGAGGAAGATGGTTCGGAAATATTGTTTGCTGTTGAGGCTTTATTTGATATGAATGATAAAACTTATGCCCTTCTTCGGGCTGAACACGATCAAGAAGACACAATCGTCATGGAGGTCCGAACAGACGAAGACAATAACCAGTACTTAATTGGGATTAACGATCATGATGAAACTATAAATGTATTAGATGCCTATGAAATTGCCGTCGAAGCCAGCCCTGCTGATTAATGATTTGTCCTCGTATGATATACTTTCTTGTATACATACACAAATGGAGGATGATTTTAATGGGGTTTTTAGCTCAGAAATATTTAACTGAAAAGGACGGTCAATTATGGCTTACTGAAGATGAAAGGGAGAATTTGAAGATAAGTTACCGCATTAAAAAGATTATCTTTGAAGAGCAGTCTCCCTTTCAAGACATTATGATTGCAGATTCTTATGATTTTGGAAAAATGCTTGTCTTAGACGGTGTTGTGCAAACCACTTCCATTGATGGTTATATTTATAACGAAATGATCTCCCATATTCCTCTTTGCATTCATCCTGATCCAAAAAAGGTTCTAATCATTGGTGGAGGCGATTGTGGTGTTGCTCGAGAGGTTTGTCGCTATCAGCAGGTGGAGCAGGTTGAGATGGTAGAGATCGACGAAAGGGTTGTGCATGCAAGCAAAACTTTTTTACCAGAGGTATCTGACTACTTGGCAGATGAGCGCGTTCATTATTATTACGAAGATGGCGTTCATTTTGTAAGGGAAAGAGCTGGAGAGTATGACGTGATCATCGTTGATTCATCTGATCCTGTGGGACCTGCAACCGCCTTATTTGAGAAAGAGTTTTACGAAAATATCGCTACTGCATTAAAAGATGATGGATTAATGGTTTGTCAAAGCCAGTCACCCATTTTTCATCAAGCGACGATGAAACAAAGCTACGAAAGAATTAGTGACATTTTCCCTGCAGCAATGTTATACACAGCTGTAGTTCCAACCTACCCAGGGGGGCTATGGAGCTTTACGATCGGTTCAAAAAAATATCAAAGGCTTAATCCTGAAATTTGCCCTACAAAAGAAACACGTTACGTAAATAAATCGATTTTAAGCGCATGTTTTTCATTACCACAGTTTTTGCAACAAGAATTAGAAAGAAAAAAATAGAACAGGTAGAAACTACTCTACCTGTTCTTCCACTTCGTACTGGAGCCATTCTGAACCTTTTATTCGATTTGAAACATCAATTATTTTTTGTTTGACCCGCTCTTTCTCTTTCCCTTCAAGCATCGTTGGACGATAGTCATTACGGTTCGTTTGAGATGAGATAGAAAAAGGAACTACATTAATTTCTTTTTTATCCGTTAACTTGCCGTTTTCTAAATGAAAGGTTTGCTGAAATACAAATGTATCCTTATCATTTGGATTGCGATTCCCACCAAACATGAAGTTACCTAAGCTGTAGACGATAAATTTTCCATTGTACTCTTCAATGCCTTGTACAACATGGGGATGATGGCCAAGTACTAGATCGGCTCCATTATCAATGGTAAAACGAGCCAAAGTTTGCTGCGATTGGGTTGGCACATATTCTCTCTCAACTCCCCAATGAAAATGGATCAAAATAATTTCAACACCCTGCTCTCTCAATTCAGAAATATCCTTTGTAATACGACTGCGAATTTCTGTCGTGTCCGCCCAACCTTCATAACCTAATGCCCCTACTTTTACATCTTTAATGGTCGTGACGTATTTATGTTCATAACCAAAATAACCGATATTTTCATTTTTCAATGTAGTAATTGTGTCCTCGTATCCTTGCTGCAAGTAATCATGAATATGATTATTCGCAAGATTTACTGCTTCAATCCCAGCCAGTGTTAGGATTTTTGCATAGGAAGGATCCCCTTTAAAGCGAAATTTTTTCTCAGCTTTTCTCGTAGCATTTGTTAACGTTGTTTCTAAATTTACGGTTGATAAATCATCATTTTTAAATATATCATTCAATCCCCCGACAAAATGAGAGAGGCCATTTTGATCGGCCTCATGAACAAACGTCCCATGATAACCAAATGATTCATCTGTGCCAAGCGTAAAATCCCCTGCTGCACTAATTTTAATCGTTGTCTCTACAATTGGCTCCTCTTTCGGTAGAGGCTGCTTATTTGATTGCGGAATACTACCATTGCCTCCTATTTCTCTTACTACACCTTTTTCTGATGTTCGCTCATCTTCTTTCGCTAAAAACGAATAGAAGAAAAGGCCGCCAACAACGATGAGAATGATAAAAGCTATATAATAAGGTGCAAACCTTAATTTAGAACGCTTTTTTTCCTGATTTCTCTCTTTTCTGCTTGTCATTTTAAACAATTTCCCCTTTTTAATGTGGTGTTTACATATAGAATTAGTTTTATCCAATTCGACTTTGTTCACATGAACTTTAACACATACATTCTACCACCCAAACAAGCACATAAAAAGAAAGAAATGATAAAATTTCAAAATTTCTCCATTACTGCAAAATACGAACTCGAAATGATTCCCTTTAAAATCACTGGGGAATTTCTAAAACAATTTTTCCAAAATGGCCGCCTGCTTCCATTTGCTCATGAGCTACCTCTACTTTTTCCAGTGGATAGACCTCGCTGACAACCGGCTTCAGTTTATGCTCGTTGAAAAGATTCAGCATCCCGATAAATTCATTACGGTTCCCCATTGTTGTCCCCATAATTGTCAGTTGTTTAAAAAAGATGCGCGGCATGAGAAGATTATTTACAGGACCTAGTGTAGCACCAAAGGAAACGATTTTACTTCCCGGTTTGGCTAAATGGATCAGCTCCTTCAACGTATCTCCTCCAATGGAATCAATCGCAAGATCTGCCCCTCCTGATACTGTCGACAATTGTTTAACCCAATCGTCTTGGCGATAATTCACGCCACCTGTAGCGCCAAGCTTCATCGCCTTATTGATTTTTTCATCGCTACTGGATGTTACATATACATATGCCCCTAAAGCAGAGGCAATTTGTAATGCCAATGTGGCCACTCCACCCCCAATGCCGGGAATAATGACCGTTTCACCCGCTTGCACCCTTCCCTTCGTTACGGTCGCTCGATATGCAGTAAGTCCACCTAACGGCAAAGCTGCTGCCTCTTCCCATGTTAGATGCTCAGGCTTTGGAAATACATTTTCCGCCGGAATTTTGATATATTGAGCGTATGTACCATTGATTGGAACTCCTAAAACGGAAAAGTTTGCATCTGGATAATTAGGATTTTCACCCCAACCAATGCTAGGGTTGATCACCACTTCATCTCCTATCTCAACCCCTCTAACATCTGCACCAATCTCAGCAACAACTCCCGCCCCATCTGAACCAGGAATAGAGGGAACACGAATGCCTGGATAAAGACCTTGACGGATAAAGACATCTCTTCGATTCAATGCAGCTGTTTTTAAACGGACAACAACCTCACCAGCTCCAGCTTTCGGAGTCTCTACTTCTTCATAATACAGCTTTGCAGTACCTGTACCAGGTTTAACTTTATCTTTTAATACAAATGCTTTCAACGCGATCTCTCCTTTATATTAATCTAATCATAATCGTAACATAGTTGATAAAGATATGGATGAAAATTGGAAGCCCTTACTAAGGCGATATTATGAAAAGTCGTCTACTTTATAGATTATAGATTTGTTCAATTAGATTATTTTTTTAAACGATTTTGGGCACATGCGAACCAAATACTCCAATTGTTTATTAAATAGATTCCTGTTAACGGTTTAAAACCATTACAAGCGTCTACTAGTTCCCCTATTTTTTCACCAACTAAATCCTTTGATTTGATTCATTAGAAGTTCATGATAATCTATTTATATGGAATATTGCTTAAAAAAACCAAATGAAGATTTCATATAGGGATGTGTTATTAATGACCAATTTATTACCACCAAAAGGAGAATTTCAAACCTTTGCAGATGATGCTCATTATACTGAAAAAGTGAAGGAATGGGGACTTTCAACGACCAAAGAAGTGAAAAGAGAATTTTGGTATAAGACTAGTGAACAAGAATGCAAAGTGACGATAAAGGGCTATGAGATCTATGGCAATAATGAAGATTACAATACCATTGTGATCGAATTTGAAAATGGCGCCTTAAGTTGCATTCATCCAGCCTATTTAAAAGAGATGCAGTCTCCAAGCTTTACAAGATCGATAACTGCTGATTCTGAAAAACCGAGCGCTGTTTCAAAGAAGGAAACTAAATCACCAAGTAGTAAAAAAACGATAACAGCAAATGAAATAACACCTCAAAAGGAAAAGAAATCAACTAAAAAAATCGAGCTGCCGCAAGAAAAGGTGCATTTCACAGCAGAGGTGCAACAATTTTCCTATAGCTGGAACCATTTTAATGAAGAAAATGATGAGGTTGTCATCTTAAAAAACGTCTGCATCGAAGAAGAACCGGTGATCGAAATTGGACTAGCTTGGTGCAGCCACTCGAAAACATTAAAAAAATTCGAACTGTCTCCAGGAGATAAGCTCGAATTTGCGGGAAAAATCGTCAAAAAGAAACTCCCAAATGGAAAAGATGTTGAAGAACAATATCTTGTTTCTGAACCAGTTCCATTTAAAATAAACAACCCATCAAAAATCGTCAAAAGTTAATCACACTTCAGGTCATAAAAACATTTCATCATATGTTTTTATGACCTAAAGCCATATACTTATTTTTATAATGACTAAGCGCAAGCAGAGGATAAATGTAACGGTAGCTGTGATAGTGAATATAAAAATCTCCTGCCATGCCCTGTCCCTTCGGGTATGCCGTTGTCCAGTCTTCTCGCTCCAAATGATTAAGTAAGAAATCAATCCCTTTATCAATTGCTTTCATCGGTTGTTCAGAAGCAGCGATAAGGGCATCAACAGCCCAAGCTGTGTGGGTAAGAGTGCTCGCAAGTGGAACAAATTTGCCTGCGCTATCGCTTTTACAAGATTCTCCCCAACCACCGTCTTTATTTTGAATCCTTTTTAACCACTCGATCCCTTTACTAATCGCCGTATGCGACGGCAACACACCTACGGCTGTCAACCCAGTAATCGCTGCCCATGTACCATAAAGGTAGCAAATTCCCCAACGTCCATACCATGAGCCATCCTTTTCTTGATTTCTCAGAATCGAGCGAACTCCAGCTTGAATAGCAGGATGGGGTGCTTTTAAATTTGTAAAATCTCCTAAAAAATGAAGGGTTCGACCTGTTAAATCAGGCGAGGCAGGATCAG
Source organism: Robertmurraya sp. DFI.2.37 (assembly GCF_029211245.1). NCBI lineage: Bacteria > Bacillati > Bacillota > Bacilli > Caryophanales > Bacillaceae > Robertmurraya > Robertmurraya sp. DFI.2.37. The sequence goes on from NZ_JARGEJ010000021.1 coordinate 49,797, forward strand.
TCAAAATAAATTTTGCCTTCTCAATCGGCAACAGCTTAAAAAATGAACGGTTCGTATTTTTCTCAAATGCAGGCCAGCCCCCATCCTCATTTTGCATCGATAAGAGCCACAAAACGCCTCGATCCCATGCTTGACGATGGCTGAAATTGGTCGTTACAGAGCGTGCGAGCGCCCGCAAGGAAGCAGTCGTATCATCGACATCTGGATTAATCGTATTAATATTCGAAAATCCCCAACCTCCAGGAGAAGCGTTTGAATTATGAATGACCCAGTCTCCGTATAAGTGGTGCTGCTTCTGTATTAAATATTGGTTAGCCTTTACAACAACTTCGTCCTCGCTTGAAACACCTGCCTCTTGCAGTGCGTAGCTAATTAAGGAAGTGTTCCATACGGAAGCGGTTGTATACTGCATATGGGTATATCCATTAATCGTTGTTCTCATGCCCTTTAGTCCGTTCACAGCTCGCTTGATAATCGGTTGAAGACGTTTATCATTAAACGTAAGTAACGCAAAGATCATCAAAAATGTTGAACTGAAATAGCTATAAAAAGTCCCATCTTTTTCTATATGGGCAAGCATATATTGTTTCCCTTTTGTTCGGGCCCGTTTTTTTAACTGGCTTGGCAAGCCGACTATTTTTTCAAGTCCAGCAGTAACAAGCGAAGTAAAGTCGCGCCATTCTTCCGAGTAATCTTCCGTTTCCTCCTCCTCTCGGAGAAACAGCTCTGACAAATCCGGGCTTCTCTCTGTTTTTAAAACAAATTTTTGCTCCGCTAATATCATAATTGGCAATAAATTCGCACGACCAAAAACAGATAGCTGATAGAAATTGATAGGAAAAGAAGTTGGAAGAAGTATAAATTCCAACGGAATAGGAAAAAAATCAGGCCATTTATATTGACCAGTAATCGCCAGCATAATCTTTGTAAATAAATGAGCTTTATCCGCACCGCCGTTAGCAACTATAAATCTTCTAGCTGCCCTCAAACGTTTATCATTTTTCTCATAATAACCAGAATATAATAATGCATAATAGGCTTCCAATGTAGCTGTTATATTGCCGTCTCCTTCTTCATCGTAAAATAATTTCCAGGCTCCGTTCTCTTCCTGCCTACTTAAAATCCTTTTCCCAAGCTCCTTGATTAAGTTTTCATCATCAATCTCCAATGATCTTAATAAAATAAGCATATAGCAATCTGTTGAAATTCCTGTTTCAAATGGGTACTCCCATGATCCTGATTCCGATTGCTCCCGTTTGAGGATATTGACTAAATAATTAATCCCATCATGGATCCTTTCTTTCAATCCCATCACTCCAATAGAGGAAGTCGTTTTCTATAATACATATTCACACACTGTTCTGAACATTCGCCTCAATCTGCAGCCAAAATAAAGGAGGAGTTGAAATTTGGGAAAGCTCTTCAATAACGAACCTAGCTCCCTTCCACAATCTTTAAAGCGCATTAAGAAAGAACTGCGGGCAAAATCGAAAAAATTCCCTCAGACTCCTTCTTTAAACGAAAAGAAAATCATTGAAAAAATTCAACTTCAAACACAAGAACTGAATGTAAATAATGTGACAAGAACAAAGGCCTATCTAGACTTCTATTTAAAACATCCTGAAATCCATTGGGCTTTTTTAGGACATATGGTTTCCAGAAATGGAGGCTGGAATATGACTGATTTAAAAGGAGGGTTTCTCACTAGGCTGCTTTCTCGCAAGGAAGCATTAAATTTTTTCAATTTTTTAGAAAGAGGTAATTGGCTAATCTTTCAAGATGCCTATCCACAGTTTCTGCTATATGAGGAAAGCTTAAGAATTGGAAAGAATCTCTTTTATCTACTACCCTTTTTTCATGTTTCGCAATTCATGGAAACCATCTGGAATGACTTTTGGTACTACCATGATCCTTCCATTTTAACGATATCGTTAATTATTAATGAACAAAGCTATTTAGAAAAAAGAGTGATTCATCATCCAACTTTCAAAAAAGAGGTATTTGATTCCTTGGAATTTATGCTACAGGACATCCTGTCCATGAATCATATTCTTTTCCCCTTCACGTCTTCAGGTCGTGTCAAACTCATTGGGGAAACACTTCATCATTTTCAAAGCTTGCATGAACGCATTCTCTTAGGAAAGAGACTCTATAAAATCTTATACGCAGACAAAAAGCGCCTGAGGCAAGTGTTACAATGGGCAAAACAAACACCTCATACTGGCTCAAGAAAGGATTATTGGCCAGATATTTTTAATTCAATTGAAGAAGTTGTCCCCGGCACTGAATTAAAAAGACGATTAAAAGGCTGCCAATTAATCGCGGGGGCATACCGTTTTTATAGCCCTTATTTAACTGTTGCCTGGAAAAATCAAACACATGAAAGTGCTGAACTAGGAGATTGGTATAAAAGCTGGAAAGTTGTCTACTATTTATTAGACGATCAAAAAATTGAAAATGGAGAGATCGAAAATGACTACTGTAAAAGCCTTGAAAGACTTGAACTCGCCGCCATCGCCAAAAAAGCGGTTTCACTTCTCGGTTAGTATCTTTGCAACGATATTATTAGCTACCTTAATTGGCACCTATTTAGATTTATTGTTTACGGGTATCGGGTTATACTCATTCCCAATGCGACCTTTCGCATCTATCTTTACGATCAATATTGTATTTACACTAATAGGCCTTCCACTATTCACTACACTATTCATTCTAATTTCTTTAAGGCTACATAAATGGTTAAAAATGATGTTCATGATCACGATCAGCACCTTAATGGCTGCCTTTGAAAAGTTTGCGGAGTCTATCGGCTTTTTTACTCATCATGATGATTGGCAGCACTATTACTCTTTTTATGGATACACAATCTATTTTATTTTTGTGCTACTATTCCACTATCTATTAGACAAGCAAATTAAAAATAGTTAACGGCTGGAAAGGCTTTTAGCAAACGAACTTAATTGCTTAAGCAGCTCGACATTTAAGTTCGTTTCACAGCCCATTTTTTCCAACATATTAACTAATTCTTCTGTTGCCACATTACCTGTAGCACCTGGTGAAAATGGGCATCCTCCTAGTCCTCCGATCGAACTATCAAATTTCGTAACCCCTGCCTGTAATGCTGCGATTACATTAGCCAAAGCCATTTTCTCTGTATCATGAAAATGTGCTACAAAACTTGTTTCTTGAAACAGTTCCCGAAGCTTTAAAAAACGTTCATACACTAATCTCGGATTTGCTTGACCATTTGTATCCCCAATATCTATTTCATCAACACCATATTTTATCAATGGTTTGCAAACATTTCGCACCTGCTCAAATGAAACGGCTCCTTCATATGGACAGAAGAAAGCCATTGAAACATAGCCCCTAACAAACATTCCCGCTTTTTTAGCCCGCTCAATCAAGCGCTTATATTCTGTTAACGAATCATCAATAGAACGATTAATGTTCTTGCGATTAAACGTCTCACTCGCCCCTATAAAAACAGCAATTTGCGGAACATGAACAAAAATCGCGCGCTCAAGTGCTTTCATATTAGGTGTCAGAGCAAGATAAGTCAATCCAAGCTCCTGTGAAAATCGAGCGATCTCCTCCGCATCACTCATTTGTGGAACCCATTTTGGATGAACAAATGACGCCGTTTCAATTCTAGAAAAGCCGCAATCTGCTAACCTTCTAATTAATTGTTTCTTTTTCGCGCTTGAAATCGGAATCGGTTCATTTTGCAAACCATCACGGGGACCGACTTCAATAATTTCCACCTCTTTTGGTACATACAATGGATAACCCTCCTTAAACTAGAAAAGTCCAACTATTACAAATGTATGCACCAAGTTCACTATTTAAAAACCATCTTTATATATTTTAAGCCATTCTTAAAATTAGGGTAAAGTAGGGGAATGTCAAATAAAGTCGTTTGCTTTAATATGCTCTTTTCATGGGAGAAAGTATTAAAACTCCCCTTTCCGTGATAAGCCCCAATACCGCTGTCTCCCACTCCACCAAACGGAAGGTATGGGTTTGCAATATGATAGACCGTATCATTTATACAACCTCCCCCGAAAGAGACTTGTTTCAGAAGCCGATCTTGAACATCGCTGCTCTCAGTAAATAAATAGAAAGCAAGCGGTTTTGGGCGATTCCGTATTTCTTCTACTGCTTCTGATAACTGGCGATACTCTAGAACAGGAAGAATTGGTCCGAAAATCTCATCCTCCATCACAGAATGATCCCATGTAATATCAGTAAGAACGGTTGGAGCAATCATTAATTTCTCCTCTGATGATTTTCCTCCATAGAAAATCTTTCCTTCGGATAAAAATGAGCAGAGCCTTTTAAAATGTCGCTCGCTCACGATTTTTGTATAATTTACATTTTTCAATGGCTCTTGACCATAAAGCTCGTTCACCGCTCCTTTTAAATACGCTAAAAACTCATCCTTCACTTTTTTATCTACATATACATAATCTGGAGCGATGCAGGTTTGACCCGCATTCATAAACTTCCCCCATGCAATCCTTTTTGCGGCAAGCTTTAAATTGGCATCCACGTGGACGATACATGGGCTTTTACCGCCTAGTTCCAAGGTGACTGGCGTCAAATGTTGAGCTGCGCTTTCCATTATTATCTTGCCAACTTGGACGCTCCCAGTAAAAAAGATATAATCGAAGTTTTCTTTTAAAAGAGCTTCACTCGTCTCCTTCCCTCCTTCGACAACGGCAATGTATTCCTCCGGAAAATGGCTGTTTATTAACTCAGCTAACACTAATGAAGTTCTTGGCGTGAGCTCTGACGGCTTTATAACGGCACAATTTCCTGCTGCAATAGCCCCGATTAGCGGAGCAACAGCCAACTGAAAGGGATAATTCCACGGAGCAATTATAAAGGCTACACCATATGGTTCAGGATAAATATAGCTTTTAGCACCAATATGGGTGAGCGGTGTTTTCACCTTTTTAGGTTTTGCCCAGGAACGGATATTTTTCAAAGTATAGCGGATTTCTTCTAAAACAATGCCGATCTCAGTTGAATACGCATCAAATTCAGATTTATTTAAATCTTCTTTTAAGCTTTGAATAAGCCTTTTCTCGCCTTCTCGAATCACTTGATTGAGTTTTTGCAAAGCCTTTATTCGAAAAGCTAGATTCTTTGTTGCACCTGTTTGAAAATAATTTCTTTGCTTTGATAGTAATTCGCTGTAATTTATCATTTCTTTTCATTCTCCTAAAACGTTATCATCATTGTAATCTTCATAATGATATTACCAAATAATTGACCAATTCATGTGCAAAATCTCTTGCAACAAGGAATTTATAGGGGAATATCCGTATCATGAGTGAGTAAGGATAAGTACGCAAGGTTACTTCGGAGGAGTACGAATCTGAGTGTATTCGAGCAAATATGCAAGGATACCGCTCGTCTCCAAAATGTAAATAAAAGACAATCAAGATGGCATCATTTCATTTGTCATCTTGATTGTCTTTTATTCCTTATTGTGAGTAATATCGTGACAAAGCCTACAACTTTATTTTGGCTGCATTCGGATCGCACCGTCAAGCCGAATCGTATCGCCATTAATCATCGGGTTTTCGATAATGCTAGTGACAAGCATGGCAAACTCTGCAGGATATCCTAACCTTGATGGAAATGGAACGATGGCACCAAGCGCCTCCCTTGCTTCAGCCGGCAAGGATGCAAATAAAGGAGTATCAATTAAACCTGGAGCGATGCTGACATTACGAATGCCATACGTAGCTAATTCCCGTGCAATCGGCAAGGTCATCCCTACAATACCACCTTTAGAGGCACTGTACGCAGCTTGACCAATCTGCCCTTCAAAAGCTGCTACAGAAGCTGTACTAATGATTACCCCCCTCTCGCCTTCCTCATTCGGTGAATTAGCTCTCATCCTCTCCGCAGCCAATCGAAGTACATTAAAGGTTCCGATTAAATTCACTTGAATTACTTTCGAAAATGTTGATAAATCGTGTGGTCCTTTTTTTCCCAATACTTTTCTCGCAAGCCCGATGCCTGCGCAATTAATGACCGAATGAATATTTCCGAATTTTTCCTCCGTTTTATTTAACGCTGCACGTACCTGCTCTTCATCGGTCACATCTGTCTTTATGTAAAGGACCTTATCCGAACCAAGCTTCTCTACTAGTGCTTTACCTTTATCACCTGCCAAATCCATGATTGCAGCAAAGCCTCCACCTTCGATAATTCTTGTGACAGTGGCTTCTCCTAATCCAGAAGCCCCACCTGTTACGATTGCGACCATTTTATTCAATTTCATAACACGTAACTCCCCCTAAACGAGCCTGCATTTTCACTTCTAGCATCGTTCTATAATGGTTGCATTCGCCATGCCTCCACCTTCACAAACTGCCTGCAAACCAAAGCGACCACCACTTCGTTCTAACTCATTCATCAATGTGATCATTAGTCTAGCTCCGCTTGCTCCAAGTGGATGACCTAACGCAATCGCACCTCCGTTTGGATTTAGCTTCTTTTGATCTGCTCCTAATTCCTTTAACCAAATGAGCGGCACTGGTGCAAATGCTTCATTCACTTCATAAGTATTGATGTCCTCAATGGATAGCCCAGCTTTTTTGAGCACCATTTTTGTTGCTTCAATCGGACCTGTCAACATTAATGTAGGGTCAGAGCCGACAACAGTGCGTGCAAGTACTTTACATTTTGGTTTAAGACCCAGTTCTTCCGCTTTTTCTTTAGACATTAATAACAGTACTGCCGCTCCATCACTCATTTGACTGGAATTCCCAGCATGAATTTTACCATTTTCCTTAAATACAGGCTTAAGTGACGCCAGTTTTTCGAGAGATGTATCTCTTCTTGGGCCTTCATCAAGGTCCACTAACTGTTTTGTACCATCCTCAAGCTTCACTTCTATCGGCATAATTTCATCGCAAAAGAATCCTTCATCATGAGCGCTCACTGCTCTTTGATGACTTTGCAGAGCGAATTCATCAAGCTCCTGACGGCTTAAATTCCATTTATCCGCAATTCGCTCAGCAGCGTGGCCTTGATGAATCATTTCATATTGCGAAGTTAACATCGGACTCCAAACAGATTCCTTTCTCGTTGAATTCATTGGTACTCGTGTCATGCTTTCCACACCGCCGGCAATGACAATGTCCATGTCTCCGCTTAAGATTGCTTGTGAAGCGAAATGAACAGCCTGCTGCCCGGAACCACATTGTCTATCAATCGTTGTACCAGGTACTTCAATAGGAAAACCTGCCATAAGAACAGCAGTGCGAGCTATGTTTACAGCTTGCTCTTCCACTTGTGAGACGCAACCTAAAATAACGTCATCGACTAAATTTTTAGTTATACCAGCTCGTTTGATTACTTCCTGCAAAACCAGGGCGGCTAGCTCATCAGGACGTGCATTTTTTAGCACACCATCTCTTTTTCCAAATGGCGTTCTTACTGCCTCGACAATAACTACTTCTCTCATAGAATATCCCCCTTAATGATTGACTACTAACGGAATATCAGCTCCCACTTGAAATTTATTCAACAGCATTACCTTTATTATAACATGATTAATTTAAATTTTCTGTAAATTAACCAGATAGTGAATTTTATTAATCTAGTAAATATCATCTGGACAACAATATTTCAAAAAAGATTTCATTCTATTCTGTATATGCTAAAATATTGTAAGACTGCGAAAAAAGGATGGAGAAACTTGCAAAATTTATTAAACAAATTAAAGCGTTTCATCTCAATACACAGAAAGAAAGCGCCTCTTGATTTTATCCATGAAAATAGCAGCCAGCTATTAAAGAGATTACATGTTGTCTCTATCATCCTTACAATCCTTTATATTTATTATTTTTTCGCAGATTTTGTCATGCTTAATCATTTGGAAAATAGGCAATTCCGCTACAATCTTATCGTGATTCATCTACTAAGTTTATTCATTTCAATTGTTTATATATGCATTTATCGACTGGTAAAAAATAACCAAGCATTCATAATCTCTAAAAAAGCAAATGTATTAATTTATATTTACATTTCAATGTATTTACTACTTGGTGTGGCAAGCTCTTTAAACAGCCAAAATTTAAGCGGCAATATCGATGCTTATATTACGATCGTTATCGGAGTTGCTGTTTTATTTCAAGTTCAGCCCGTGTCCCTCATCGCCATTTTATTGTTCTCACATATTCTTTTTTATATCGGACTCCATTACACCGTTCAGGATTTACCTAGTTTAGTCACAAAGCAAATCAATTCAACAGCGACCGTAATCGTTGCTCTCATTATTGGAATCATCTTCTATACAAATAAAAAAAGAGACTATTTTCATCAAGAAAATTTTGCAAAACTATTTGAAATTAACCCTTATCCTCTCATTCTTTCCAAAATTGAAGAAGGAGAACTATTAAAAATTAATCACCGTGCCTTTAAATTTTATGGAATTAATGAAAAAGATGTGAAGCATATACGTGCTGAAGAATTTTATAAAAACCAACAACAAAGGCAAGCGATTATAGAAGAACTAAAGAAAACAGGTTATATAAAAAATCAGATCATCGAGCAAAAAACGGCAAATGGAAACTATAGATGGGTGCAACTAAACTATGAACTAATCGACTATAAAGGCGATGAATGTATCCTCGCAGGTGTAACCGATATTACAGATTTAAAGGAAATGGAAGCTGAACTTGTCCACCATGCCTCCATTGATCCATTAACAGGGATTCAAAACCGGAGAAGCGGAATTCAGCTACTGAAAATGTTATTAACCGAGAGTGAAAGAGCAAAAGATTCCTTTGTTCTTTGTTTTATCGATGTAAATAATTTAAAAATCGTCAATGATCGCTTTGGACATGCAGAGGGGGATCGCTTAATAAAAACGGTGTGCCGTGTCATTGAAGAATCACTTGAGGATGCTGACCTTTTTTTTCGTTATGGAGGCGATGAATTTATTGTCGTTTTTAATGGAGCAGAGCTGGACGATGTAAAAAAACGCTGGAACATGATCGTCAAGCATCTAAGAGAATCATCACCAGCACTTTATGAAATCTCCGTTAGCCACGGCTTATTTCAATACGAGCCAAAAAGTGCGCTCACCCTTGAAGACATGATTAAACAGGCGGATGAGGATATGTACAAAGAAAAACGATTATTAAAAAGTTGATTTTAAAAAAAGGAGGAAAACTTCCTCCTTTTTTCTAGCCAATCTCCTCTTCAGTTTGGACATCTTGTATGAATTGTCTTTTATTAGCAATCTGGGTGAGCTCAGTTCTTTTCAGTAAATAGTGAAGGTGTTGGAGCGGCATAGAGCCATGCCCCTTCCCATCACCTAATATAAACTGTACTGTTTGTCCGCTTATATTAGTGATTGTTAAAGCTCTGGCTGAATTATAATATCCCTTAATTTCCTTTGAAATTTGAAACTTTGTTCCGATTTCAATTGCCATACACACTACTCCTTTTTAAAGTAGTATGCCCGTAAAAAAGATAATTTCATACATTTTCCAGCCTTGTTATGAATTGTTATTTAAACCAGCCCTTTTCTTTAAAATGGGTTATCGCTTCGATCCTGTTTTTTACATCTAATTTATCAAGTATTGTTGAGATATAATTACGAACAGTACCGGTTTTTATACTGAGTTCCTCAGCAATTTCTTTAGTATTCCTTCCATCGGCGACAAGCTCAAGAACTTCTAACTCCCGATCAGTAAGGGGATTTTCACCAGCATAAATATCATCCATTAGTTCTGGAGCGTACACCCTTCTCCCAGACATGACATCACGAATTGACTTTGCTAGTTCTTCGCTCGGACTATCCTTAAGCAAATACCCTTTAACTCCTGCTTTTAACGCTCGCTGAAAATAACCTGACCGGGCAAAAGTGGTAAGGATCATAATATTACAATCTAATCCTTTCATTTCTTCCGCTGCTTCTAATCCACTTTTCTCAGGCATTTCAATATCCATTAAACAAATATCCGGTTTCAATTGGTGAACGAGCTGAATGGCCTCTTCTCCATTCGTCGCTTTTCCGACAATCTCAATATCATCCTCCAAGTTAAGCAAGGAGCCTAATGCTCCAAGAAGCATACGTTGATCCTCCGCAATAACAATCCTGATCATGTTCTAATTCCCTCCCTTATATTTTTTATATTCGGCACAGTCATGATAATCATGGTTCCATTTCTCGTAACAATTTCTAAACTTCCGTTTACAAATTCTAACCGTTCTCTAATTCCCAAAAGGCCGCTGCCTTTATCACCATCAATTCGTTCTTTTATCCCGATGCCGTTGTCAGACACTTCAATTCGAATGTCATTTATGGATTGTGAGATAAGAATTTTGCAAGTAGATGCTTTACTATGTTTAACCACATTTGTTACAATTTCCTTCAAACACATACTTAATATATTTTCTAAAAAGAGCGAAACATTGCTTAAAGGCTCTTTTTGTTCTATCACAAGTTCAATTTCGGCTGCATCCAACAATCTTCGCACTTCCATCAGTTCATCCCTTAGACGAATTCCTCTCATCGATGACACCATTTTCCGTACCTCATTTAAAGCTTGCCGTGAGGTTTGCTGAATATCTTTTAATTCAGCTCTTGCTTGTTCAGGATCTTTATAGACAAGCTTTCTCGCTAAATCGGATTTCAAACCAATTAATGAAAGCCTTTGTCCCAAAGTATCATGAAGGTCTCGAGCGATGCGCTGCCGCTCCTCTTGTTTCACCAGCTCGGCGATCCTCTTGTTGGCATCCTCCAGTTGTTCTTCGAGCTTTCCTTGCTTCATTTTATTGTAAAGATTAAAAGGAAGTAAAATAACGCTAATCCAAATAATGATCACAAATGGAAGTTGCTCAAGAAACAAACTCTTTTGCATGACTAAATTATAATTAATCGCAATTGTAGTACAGACTAAATGAATGACATATAAAGTTAGAAAAGCAATTCGATTTCGTATATTCCCATTATAATAGGCAATATAAAAGGCAAAATAGATGAAATCAAATAATATCGTCATCGTCATCGATATGCTAATTAAAATGACGGTCCATACATATACCGGCCATTTTTTTGATAAAAAAGCAAAGCGATACGAAATAAAAAATGTTGCCGTTAACAAAAGTCCTATGATAATTTCAATTGTTGAAGACGATTGAAAAATAAAGTAAAACGGTAAGATGCTTATAATCGTCCATATATAAGGGGAAATACCTGAAAATTTTTGTTTGAGCATTTGCTTATTAATCATATATCAATCCTTAGTTTTTATGACTTTCTCCAAATTTTATCACATTTATAATAGAAAATAGTCGTTCCATTTCTAGAACGACTTACATTTTTTATAATTCTGGTGAAACTCTTGCTTTATTTGCTTTTTTTGCTTTTAATTCCTTAAAGCCTACAAACTTCTTTTCTGTTTCATCCCAAAGATGGAATTTAATTGATTCAATGCTTGTTGCTAATGTCACCGTCGGCACGTTTTGCAGAGGTGGCGTGTTTTCATGCGCCTGTTCAAGCTTATAATTTGGAATACGCGGACTTAAATGGTGAACATGGTGGTAGCCGATATTACCTGTGAACCATTGCAATGCCTTTGGAAGCTTGTAAAAAGAACTCCCTTCAACTGCCGCACGAACATATTCCCAATTTTCATCTTCCTCAAAATAAGAATCTTCAAATGTATGCTGAACATAAAACAACCATATTCCCGCAGCGCCTGAAACCATGAAAATCGTTCCTTGAATGAGAAGGAATGATTGCCAGCCAAGAGTAAAAGATAATAAAATAACTAGCCCCACGATCGCGACATTCGTTACATACGTATTGATTCGCTCTTTTTTACGAGCCCCTTTACGATTAAAGCGGTTTTCAATTAAAAATTTATAAATCGGACCTAGAACAAACATTACAAAAGGATTGCGATACAGGCGATATTTAATTTTTGTCCATCTGTCTGCCTCTAAATATTCATCAACCGTTAGCATCCATATATCGCCTGTACCACGCTTATCTAAATTCGAGCTTGTCGCATGATGTACAGAATGGTCATGCTGCCATTGGCGATAAGGGAATAATGTTAATATTCCAGTAATCGTTCCTAAAATATCATTCGCTTTGCGGTTTTTGAAAAAAGAGTAGTGACAGCAATCATGGAAAATGATGAATACTCTCACTAAAAAGCCTGCAGCGATAACAGACAAAATAACAGTTAACACATATGAAATGGATAAGGATTGATAAGCTAGTATCCACAACAAAAAGAATGGCACAATTGTATTTCCAATTTGAAGGATACTATTTTTAGTAGTGGACTTTTCAAATGGAGCCATTTGTTTTCGAAGATTTCTTTGCTTTTCTTTTATCATGCATTTGCATCCCTTCGTCATTTGTTTTTTTTATCATAACAAAGGCTATAAATTATACTAGACATAGTTGTCATGGTGTATACATGATAAATGTCATAAATCAATCGATTTTCACAAAAAAATCCCTCACTCTGCAATAGAGCGAAGGACTAGCAAAGGCTTTTTTTTCCTAAAAAACAAACTGTATTCGGTTCCATCATATATTCATCACTGACATCTCTATTTTGTAATAAATCGACGTATGGAGCAGTAATTTCAATTTGAAAAGGGATGTCAGACCGATTTACACCGACAATCACTTTTTCTAGACCATTAAATCTTTGAAAAAGAAAAACCTGTTCTTTCGCATAAAGCGTTTCATATTGACCTTCTTTAAAGACGCTCCATTGTTTCCGTATTGTTCCTAAGCTTTTGTACCAATGTTGCAATGTCTTTTCTTCTTTCCCCCACGGAAAACAGCGACGATTAAAGGGGTCCTCATAACCTTCCAAACCTGCTTCATCTCCATAATAAATACAAGGTACCCCCGGTAACGTCATTTGGATTAGACTAGCCATTTTTAACAAATGAATGGCTTCCTTCCGCTCACTCGCCGACATGTTCATTTGCGCCTGCTGTTCCCGTGGTGCGTCTTGAACAATCCTCCCGCCCAATGCCGTTAAAATTCTTTTTGTATCATGCGTACCAAGCATGTTCATCAAGCAATGAACGACACAGGAAGGATAATGTTGCAATATAGTGGTCACAACTTCATGAAGCTTTTCAGCATCACCGTTTCGGACAAATTGGATAATGGCATCCATAAAAGGATAATTCATGATGCTGTCCATTTGTTCTCCCAATAAATAACGACGACGTTTTCCATAGGACATTTTATAGGAGGCGTCTTCCCAAACTTCACCAATTAACAGTGTTTCTTGATCGTAACTTTTGGCCGCCTTGCGAAAAGCTTCAATAAAGGTATCAGGCAATTCATCTAGCACATCAAGCCTCCATCCTGATGCCCCAAGCTTTAACCACTTCCGTGCAATTCCCTCAGTCCCCGTAATAAATTGCAGAAAATCAGGATCATCCTCATTTACTGCTGGTAAAGTATCTATTCCCCACCAGCTCTCATATTTGTCTGGATATTCAATAAAAGTAAACCATGAGAAATATGGCGATTCTTTCGATTGAAAGGCTCCAATACTATCGTATGTTCCATTTTTATTAAAATAGATGCTATCAGAGCCGGTATGATTAAACACACCGTCCAAGACAATTCGAATCCCCCGTTTTTTCCCTTCTTTACAAAGCAAGTGAAAATCCTCTATAGAACCAAACATCGAATCAATTTTTGTAAAATCGCCAGTATCATATTTATGATTGGAGTAGGCTTCGAAAATGGGACTTAAATAGATGCACGTTACCCCTAATTGTTGAAGATAATCCAATTTTTCTAGTACCCCCTTCAAGTTCCCGCCAAAAAAATCATTGTTAACTATCTCCCCCTTCTCATTAGGCAAATACACAGGGGTACCGCCCCAATCCTCTCGTAAGACGACATTCTCCTTCGCTGTTGAAACTCCAACCCGTGCAAAACGATCAACAAAGATATGATAAAAAAGACCGCCTTTTATCCAATTAGGGGTTGTAAAATGGCGATTATACACGATTAGCGGCCAAGACGGCGGCTCATGATTAGCTACAACAATTGACAGCCCTTCTTTTCCAACATAAAAAGTTTGCGATAATGTCTCTAGTTGAAAGTAATACCAGTTTAATCCCCGCTTATTCACTTTAATTACTTTTGTATAGACGTCGTGCCCACGGTTTATTCCGCTCCAGTCCATATTCAGATATTTGTAACGATTTTCCTCATCGTCAATCCATACTAGCGTCGCTTTCCTTATCGATTGAGCCCTAGAGATTTCTATTTCAAAATCAATTGTTGTGTCGGCTGGAACAGCACCAGCCGGATAGCGAAAATTGCCTTCGGTAAAACGTGAGCGGATTTGTTCCTTCACGCTGACAGCCCCTTCTTTCTTTGCTTTATCTTTCAATTCAATGACCTTTTTTAAATTCAATTTTCGTTACACTAAAGTCGGTATATTCCATATTTTATTCGTGTATTCTTGAATGCTCCTATCAGCTGCAAAACGTTCAGCTCCAGCAATATTGATTAACGATTTTTGACTCCATCTAATTCGATCATGGTACGCACCAAGCAGCTGCTTGTATACTTCTAAATAACTTTCGAAATCAGCAAGACACATATAAGGATCACCAATGCCATAATCCCCTACCAATAAGTAGCGATAGATGGATTCGAACGATTCTCCATTAAATCCATGGCGCAAATACTCCACTACCCTATGTATCTTTTCATTGTTGTGATAATATGAGGATGCTGCATAACCTTCCTTCCATTTGTTCTCAACTTCCTTTGCAGTCATTCCGAAAATAAAAATATTCTCTTTTCCTACTGCTTCATAAATTTCAACATTGGCTCCATCCATCGTTCCGAATGTGAGCGCCCCGTTAATCATCATCTTCATATTTCCTGTACCGCTCGCTTCTTTCCCAGCAAGGGAAATTTGCTCACTAACATCAGCAGCTGGCAATAATCTCTCCGCCATTGTGACATCGTAATTTTCTAAGAAGACTATGCGAATTTTATCTCTTATTGATGCATCCTTTTCAATCTCGATACTCAAATTCCAAATTAATCGAATCACTTCTTTGGCCGTATAATATCCTGGAGCTGCTTTTGCCGCAAACAAAAATGTCTGCGGAGGAAGGGACAAATTTGGCTCATCCTTTAAATCTAAATAGAGGGAGATGATTTTTAATGCATTAAGCAACTGGCGCTTATATTCATGCAACCGTTTTGCTTGCACGACAAAGATTGATTGAGGGTCGATCACTATCCCATTTTGATGGAGCTGGTCGGAAAAACGAACTTTATTTTCCTGCTTGATCGCTTGCAGCCTTGTGAGAACTTCTTTATTTCCATAAAAATTGCGGAATTTCCCAAGTTGGCTAGCATCTTTCTTATAATCTGGACCAATGCAATCATCGAGAAGCTGGATTAAGAGCGGATTCGATTGACAGAGCCACCTTCGATGTGCAATCCCATTCGTTACACTAATAAATTTCTTAGCATCGACTCGATAAAAATCAGAAAAAAGCTGCTTTTGAATGATCTCCGAATGCAGCTTTGATACGCCATTTACATGGGACGATCCAATTACACATAAATTTGCCATCCTCACTTGACTATGACTAATGATCGACATCCGCTCAATCCGCTCCCAATCTCCTGGATATCGTTTCCACAATTCTTGACAATAGCTTTCATTCAAACCTTTAATAATTCCATAAATACGCGGCAATTGTCTTTTAATTAGATCCTCCGGCCATGTCTCCAACGCTTCGGATAACACCGTATGATTCGTATAACTAACCGTTTTTTTTACCAGCTGATATGCTCTTTGCCAACTATAGTGATAGTCGTCAACAAGTATCCGCATGAGTTCAGGAATACAAAGGGCAGGATGTGTATCATTTATATGAATAGCTACTTTTTCACTAAAATTATCTAACGTCTCATACTGTTGCAAATGCTCTGCAATAATATCCTGTACAGTTGCTGAAACAAGAAAATATTGTTGTTTTAAACGAAGAGTTTTCCCTTCAAAATGATTATCGGATGGATATAAAACCTTACAAATAACCTCAGCATTCATTTTCTCTGTCATAGCACGATCATAATCACCACTGGAAAATGAACTCATGTCAAAATTATTTAAATCTCTTGCTCGCCAAAGCCGTAAAATCGCAACCCCTTCTGAATCTAGACCAGAAATCATTAAATCATATGGAACGGCTTCAACTTCATCATAATTAAGATGTTTAATTTGCAACCCTTCTTCTGTCCAATTTTCCTCAACATTTCCATTAAATCGCACATGACAGACAAGATCATTTCGTTGGTTTAACCACACATGACCACCTGGTAGCCAAATATCAGGCAGCTCCATTTGCCAGCCATCAACAATTTTTTGCTTGAAAAGTCCATACTCATAACAAATCGAATACCCTGTTGCAGGGTATTCTAGTGTTGCTAATGAATCCATAAAACATGAAGCAAGTCTGCCCAGCCCACCATTGCCTAGGCCTGGGTCAGGCTCCTCATTATAAAGATCCTCTAAGTCAAAATTCCATTGTTTCAACACATCACGAAATACATCCTCTAATCCTAAATTATATAAATTATTTTTAAGAGAACGTCCTACAAGAAACTCCATGCAAAGATAATAGACTTTCTTTGCTTGGCTCTCTTTAATTTTTTGATTAAATTTTGTGCGTTTCTCTGATAATAACTCGAGAATAGTTCTAGCACAGCTTTTATACATTTGAGCGCGATCTGCTTCATCTATTGAAAGTCCATAATGCCTTGATAATTTATTCTCTATCAGCGCTCTTAACTCTTCCTTGGTCATGTTGTTTTCCATGGAGATACCTCCTGTCAAAACGAGTTTTATTGTTTATGACAACATCTTGTTCTTACAGTGACTAATTGAAAGCACGCAAATATC
Source organism: Robertmurraya sp. DFI.2.37 (assembly GCF_029211245.1). Lineage (NCBI taxonomy): Bacteria > Bacillati > Bacillota > Bacilli > Caryophanales > Bacillaceae > Robertmurraya > Robertmurraya sp. DFI.2.37. The sequence continues at coordinate 66,761 of NZ_JARGEJ010000021.1, forward strand.
TCCTTTTGCCAAAGCTCTTTTCAATGTTCATTTTCCTTACCAGAATCGCTGTGCATAAAATTGGATATGTCCACTACACATGAACCCCATTTAAATTTAAATATATCTTTTCGTACTCCTTCGCTGATTTTTCCCAGCTATAATTGAGATTCATCACCCATTTAAGTAGTGAATCCCAATTTTCTTCATTTTCATAGGCTTCTAATCCGCGCTTAATCGCAGCGAACAAATCATCACTGTTATACTGTTCAAACACAAAACCGTTACCCTCACCAGTCGAGCAATCTTGAATCGTATCACGCAAACCTCCAACTGCATGAACAATAGGAACCGTTCCGTATCTTAAAGCAATCATTTGTGCCAATCCACAAGGCTCACTTTGTGAAGGCATTAGGAAGAAGTCTGCACCAGCATAAATTTTTCTTGCTAAATCTTGATTAAAACTAATCAGTGCCGCGACCTTACCTTGATATTGTTCTTGGATCCAGCGAAAATAATCCTCATACTTTCTCTCGCCAATTCCTAAAACGATTACTTGAACTTGTTCATTCATCAATTTCTCCATCACCGCTGTGACTAAATCAAGCCCTTTATGTGGAACAAGTCTGCTTACAATCGCGAGTAATGGAACTTTTTCATCCGCAGGAAGATTAACAAGCTTTTGAAGTTGAAGCTTATTTTCTCTTTTTTTATCAAGTGAATTTCGATCATATTTCGTAAATAAGGCACTATCTGTCTGGGGATTATAGAGCTCTGTATCGATTCCGTTTAAGATACCTGACAGCTTTTTTTCATTCCTTTGAATAATTGAAGCCAGCCCTTTAGCAAAATAATCGTATCTTAATTCAATTGCATAGCTAGGACTTACTGTATTTACTTGATGGGCCGTTTCTATAGCAGCTTTCATTAAATTAACGGCACCGTTATATTCTAGAAATGCCACTGCTTCTTTGGGCAAACCAATAATGTCGTCAATTATGCTTAAATCATGTATTCCTTGATATTCAATATTATGAATGGTAAAAAGGGACTTCATGCCCAAATCGTGGTGGGTAAAATGAAGATAAACTGGAATCAAAGCCGTTTGCCAATCATGGCAATGGATAATTGACGGTTGAAAATTCATCAAATGGATGCTTTCCAGCACTGCTTTACTAAAAAAAGCAAACCGCTCTCCATCATCTCCATAACCATAAGGAACCGTTCTTCTGAAATAAAACTCATTGTCAATAAAATAATAAATAACACCGTTCTTTTCGATTTGAAAAACGCCACAATATTGCTTCCTCCATGAAAGAGATACGTCAAAATGGCCAATAAACTCCAATTGTCTTCTATCCTCTGGACGAATCGTCTCATATAATGGAAGCACTACCCGTATATCGAATTGGTGACTATCTTCTTTCATAATAGCTTTCGGAAGGGAACCGATAACCTCTCCAAGGCCGCCCGTTACAAAAAATGGCGCTCCTTCCGAAGCTGCTATTAATATCTTAATCTTATCTCTCCCATGACTATCTTCTGGCGTTTCTTTCACACTCTTTCTCCTAATGGAGACATTGCTGCTCCCCCGCTCTACCAACCTATCATTGACCATTTTCACTTGCCAATTTACATTGTTTTCAGTTTTCAACCGCTCATCATTGACAATCTCCTGCTTCCTCATTTCCCTTCACCACCAAAGGATTCCAATTTTTTTAATATCTCAACCCTTGTTGAACAGCAATCATTGTCGCTGTTCCTCTATAAACAGCCGTTTAGCTGCCTTCAATTTATCAACTTTAAAATTTATATAATTGCTCCTTTATCAATATAAAATGGATGGGTTTGATGTCCGCACAACATCCTATTTTCGCCAATAATGACATTTTTATCGGTCACAATATGGTTTAATGTAGCATTAATCCCGATTTCGCTATCCTGCATTACAATGCTGTTGCTTACTGTTGCACCACTTTTAATTTTTACACCTCGAAAAACAACAGAATTTTTGACTGTTCCATTGATGATGCAACCATCAGCAATGATGGAGTTTTCAACGATCGCGTTCACTCCGTATTTACTCGGAGCTGAATCGTTAACACTTGTGTAAATTGGACGATAAACTTTCCGAAAAAGATCCTCTCGTACCGCCAGCTTTAGAAGATCCAAATTGCATTTCAAATAGCTTTCTAGCGAATCTATATATTCCGAATATTCCTTGAATTCAATCCCTTTTATTGTTATATCTGCCGAAAACTCTTTGCAATAATCACTCAATCGTTTATATCCGTAGTGGACAGCCTTGAGAATATGTCTTTTTAAAAAATCCTTTTGTAAAATGATGGTTCCTAAAAATAAGGCATCGCCTTTCTTCGCTTTACTTGAGTCCTTGACCGTTACTATTCTTTCGTTTTCATCCAATTCTAATAGTGCTCGCATTCCTTTCCAACAAACGTATTCGCTGCTTCTTTTATATAAAACAGATACATCAGCATTTTGCGCAATATGGTTATGAAGAAGATCTGCATAGGAGATATTCCCAACAACATCGCAATCAGATAAAATAACGTATTTTTCATCTGTTTTATCCAAGTAATACATAATTCCTTTTAATGTTTCTAAGCGGTTATCAATGGGAGTTACCCCATCAGAATCATCACCATAAGGCTGAATCACACGAATCCCGCCTCTTTTTCGCGCCAAATCCCAAGCCTTTCCTGTCCCAATGTGATCGATCATATTTTGGTAATTTCTCTTTGCGATAATCCCAATTTTATTAATGCCAGAGTTTGTCATATTTGAAAGCACAAAATCAATAAGACGATATCTTCCGCCAAAGGGTACCGTGGCCATAATTCTTTTTTTTGTAATCTCAGGTACATGTTTATCGTCAATATTAGAGAAGACGAGCCCTACTGCATTCATTCGACAACCCCTCTTTCAATAAAGTTAGCATGTATGGTACCCTCTGTTTTTCGGGTAATTGCAAAACCTTTAGCTACAGGTTTTTCTAGATACTTTATATACATATTGCTGTCGATGATTTCGCCGCCATGGATGAACGTATCCTCCTTAACCTTTACACCACTTCCTAAAACCGTCAGCTCTCCTCCATTTACTTTCTCTTCACCAATTTTCACATTTTGACCAACTTGAACACCTACATCAACGATACTGTAAGCAATTGATGCCCCTTCTTTTATATGAGTATTCCTCATCACAACACTATCCTTTACTACCGCTCCTTTCTCAACTGTTACTCCGCTAAAGAGAACTGAGTTTACTACCGTGCCATGAATTTCACAGCCCTCTGCGATCACACTGTTTGCCACCGTAGCCCCTTTCCCAATATAATGAGGATGATCAGGGTAGTGCCGATAACTAATTTTCCATTTATGATCATTCAAGTCGAGCTTTGGGGATGTTCCTAGTAGATCCATATTCGCCTCCCATAAGGACTGCAATGTTCCTACGTCCTTCCAGTACCCTTGAAACGGATAAGCATATAATTTTTCACCGCCTTGAAGCATTGCTGGGATGACATTTTTGCCAAAATCTTTTGACGAATATTCATCGGCCTCATCCTCCATTAAATAGCGATATAATGCCTCCCTCTATAAATATTGATATATCAACGGTTTGAACCGCTGTTGGAGTGCCAAAAAAATATTTTTCGACACGATTCCTAATAAAATTTACCTAATATGTTAAACTATTCCAATACATAGATACGC
>NZ_JARGEJ010000210.1:0-474 GCF_029211245.1 Robertmurraya sp. DFI.2.37
GTGGAGTTGTTTGTTGACGGTGGCCGCGTTGCCATGACTAATCTGGTATTCCCGAATGAACCTTATAACTCTTTGCGTTTTTATAGTAAAGGAGGAGAGATGAAGATTTCAAATTTCACAATATATAAGTTAGGTTTGTAAACTAAGTATAAAGCCATGAATAGCAATAAAAATCTGTATGCCAAATTAATTCCGGTGATGCTGTGTTTCTTCGCCATGGGATTTGTAGACCTAGTGGGGATTGCATCGAATTATGTAAAAGCGGATCTGGATCTGACAGACTCTCAAGCCAATATATTTCCTTCCTTGGTCTTCTTCTGGTTCCTGATTTTCTCTGTACCTACAGGTATTCTGATGAATAAGATAGGGCGTAAGAAGACAGTTCTTCTGAGTCTGATTGTCACTTTTGCCTCTTTGCTGCTCCCTATATTCGGCGACGGCTATACGCTTATGTTGATTTCTTTCTCTTTACTG
>NZ_JARGEJ010000211.1:0-472 GCF_029211245.1 Robertmurraya sp. DFI.2.37
GGGTGCCCATGTACGTTTCTCAAATTGATAATACATATTTTCATCCACCGGAGAAGCAGTAGCCCCACTCCCTCTATAATTACGAGCTTGAGGATCATCCGACAATTTTACTCCGGTAAATGTATGATTAAGTTCTTTCTCGGCAATGCCCCAACGTAACACGTCATAATATCGAAGCCCCTCGAATGCCAGTTCCACACGTCTTTCTTTACGAACTGCTTCACGAACAAGTTCCTGTGTCGCTACGTCTGTCTTTTTTATTCCAACCAATTTCACACGATCACGTATATCATTGATAGTCAAATCCAATAAATTCTGGTCTACTGCATTCGGCTGCGATTCATTTACCGCTTCCAGATAGCTTAATAGAACCTCAGCATAACGCATTATAGGAGTATAAGTGGGAGTAGAACCTAAATTATTAGTTATAGACGGATCACAACCTTTCTTCGGACAATATCCATTAAATAAG
>NZ_JARGEJ010000212.1:0-472 GCF_029211245.1 Robertmurraya sp. DFI.2.37
GGTGCGATCCCGATCGGAAATAAAGTAGATTTCCTCTCCTATCCACATAGGGATAATATCTTGTGCAATATTATTGGTGATATTCTCTACTTTCTTGGCAGCCGGATCATAAATCCAAATGTCATCTGCCATGCCACCGCGATAATATTTCCAATTACGGAATTCTCGCATAACCCGGTTGTAAGCCAGCTTTTTTCCATCGGGGGAATAGCTGCAAAAACCTCCTTCGGGTAATGGAATCACTTCGGACATTCCTCCGTTTTTCGATATACTCCACAGCTTGCCATCGAAACCGTCACTGATACGATTGCGGTAGACTATGTTTTTTCCATCTGGTGTCCAAGTCATTACAATGTTATTGGGACCCATTCGGTCTCCTAAGTCATCCCGGCTGTTTGTTGCTGTATAGGTAAGCCGTTGGGGTTCGCCTCCATCGGTTGGAATCAGATATACTTCAGTGTTACCGTCATAT
>NZ_JARGEJ010000213.1:0-470 GCF_029211245.1 Robertmurraya sp. DFI.2.37
TAGACATGGGACACGCCCGTGCCTTATTGTCCTTAGATGATCCTAAGACCCAAATACGTATCTTTAATGAAATACAGTCACAAGGCTATTCTGTCCGTAAAGTGGAAGAAATTGTCAAGGCACTGAGCAGTGGCGAGACAGTGGACAGCGGTGGGAAGAAGATCAAACCGAAAGGCTCCAAACTATCCGAGGAATACACTTTGCTGCAAAGCCACCTCTGCGGATTCTTCGGTTCGAAAGTACAGCTATCATGTACAGCCAAAGGAAAAGGCAAGATCAGTATTCCGTTCAATAACGAAGAGGACTTGGAACGAATCATGGAAATACTGGATTCACTGAAAAAGAAAGAATAAAGCGTTATTACTACATTGAAAAGAAGAACATCCACATATAAACTGTTTACATTCCTGCTTTTATGCCTTATGATGGCTGGAAGCATGAATGTTCACGCCCAAAAGGCACGCAACCGC
>NZ_JARGEJ010000214.1:0-470 GCF_029211245.1 Robertmurraya sp. DFI.2.37
TATCGTGTTGCTCCTCCTGTTATTACCGACTATCGAAGTATATTCAACAAACTGTTTGTTGAAGCATTTGGAGAAACAGAAAATGAAGCGAAAGAAACTATAAATCGGATATTCAGATTGGTAAATCCTAATGCCAATGTTAGGGAAATTATATCATATATCAATGAGATGGTCGCTCTTAAACAAGAGTGGTGTAACGAAATTTTGATGATAAACATAGCATTGTTCTGTTTGAAGAAGACGGATATTCTGGCAAATCCAGTAGAACAAATATTGTCCGGCGACTATCTGAATGGCATTCAAACAATAATTAACAATGATCTGCAAACACAACGCGAAATTGCAGCTTTGGTATATGGTGTCGATGTTGAAGATGCTCGACAAATTCCATTGAAAAAATATATTGAAGGCTGCATCAACGGAGAAGAAGACCACGACATAAATCAATATGCAGAGACTAATAAACAATT
>NZ_JARGEJ010000215.1:0-469 GCF_029211245.1 Robertmurraya sp. DFI.2.37
CCTCCATCAGCGTCTGTATCTCACGCTCCGTCAGGTAGCCCCGGTCAACGCTCTCGGGGGAGTTGATGTACCCGGCGAAGGGGTTGAAGGGAAGCGCACCGCTGTTGCGGGCGATGGAGATGACGTGCTTGAGCCCGATCATGTAACCCCATACGGTATTGGTGCGGCATTTCTTCTCCGTACGCAGGAAATACTCGAAGTTGTTGATGAACGTCAGGTTGAGTTCCTTCAGGGGGATGTCGTCACGGCGGTACACTTTCGGGACGAACTCGCAAAGGTGCCTGTATATGGTACGGTAGCGGTTGTATGTCCCCTGCACGCGGCTGTGTCCCACTTTCTTGATGAACTCCTCATTGTGCTGCTCGAAGAGCTTCAGCAGCGTCTCGCGTTTCACGCCCAGCCCGAGGCAGGCGTCCCTCAGCCTAGCGGCGGTGACATAGCCGTCGGACTGCATCAGTTCCTGGTAACG
>NZ_JARGEJ010000216.1:0-468 GCF_029211245.1 Robertmurraya sp. DFI.2.37
GTTCTTCGGCGGGTCGATGATCGGCGGGCTGTCGGCGCCGGCCGTCATGACCGCGAGCAGCGCCTCCTTCGTCTCCGAGTCGTCTGCTCCGTAGAGTGCGAACGCCGCCACCACGACCACGGCGATGATGCACGACAGCAGCGCAAGCGGGGTCGGGGGGAGCGGGAAGGCATGGAACGCGAAGTAGGCAACGAGCGCGCCAGCCGTAAAACCCGTCCACTGCGCGAAGCGGCCCTTGGCGTAGCGTCTGACCGGGTAGAGCTGGAACTCGGCATTCGAGACCACGAGGTCGGTCCACTCCATGAGCGTCGCGTAGGCGAACGTCCCGATGGCTACAGCCCCGCACGCAGTACGCCCCACGTCGTCGCAGAACGGGATGAACAGGATGGAGGCGGCCACGATGGGCACGGTGGCCCGTTGCATGGTGCCCACATCCCATCTCGACTTCGTGCGTTTGACGGCCCAGAG
>NZ_JARGEJ010000217.1:0-468 GCF_029211245.1 Robertmurraya sp. DFI.2.37
GATATGTACAGCCTTGTCATACTCTCCGCTTGACTCATTCACCGGATCGAAATTTACAAGGGCCCTTACTTCCTTCTCACCATAGGGAGAATTTTTCATATTGACAGGTAACAGTGTCGTACTGTCATCCAACTGCATAAAAAATGAATTGTCGGCCACCGGTTTCACTGTAACCAGTGCATTGGGCAACGCATATCTATAATAATCATTATCATCATCATCCAAACAGGATTGAAAGATCATCACAGAAGCAAGTACCGCTACAGACGCAAGCAATTTATTAAAACCAAAAAACTTTTTCATTGTGCTTTTCTTTACTTAGTTAATTATTCTAGTTTATAAGTCCTTTCTATTGAAAGAAATGCAGGCCATACCATAATGCTGCACGAAGTTTTGTTAAGAAAACATAATCATCTGACAGTTATGTTACAAACGTTCTTCCATTTATATTTCTTATATTCACACAAG
>NZ_JARGEJ010000218.1:0-468 GCF_029211245.1 Robertmurraya sp. DFI.2.37
TCCGTCCACTACATATAAAGGAGCATTGGATGCATTGACTGAGCCAAACCCACGAATACGGATAGAAGAAGATTCACCAGGTTGTCCGGTGGCAGCAGTCACCTGAACTCCGGAAGCATTTCCTTCCAATGCAGCTGTAACATTAGTGATAGCACGTTTCTCTATGGATTTGGCCCCTACTGTGGAAGCAGCTCCTGTAAAAGATGATTTTTTCTGTGTACCATAAGCCACTACAACGACCTCATCAATCAATTCCGTATCACTTTGCATCACTACTCTTTGCTCACCACCCTTTATAGCCAATTCTTGTGTTTTCATACCGACAAACGATATTACCAAAGATTTTGCATTGACCGGAATATTGTTTATACTATACCGGCCATTCATATCGGTAATAGTTCCAAGGGTAGTACCTTTCACAAGAACCGAAGCTCCGACAATCGGCTCATTGTCTTCTGCCGAAACTAC
>NZ_JARGEJ010000219.1:0-466 GCF_029211245.1 Robertmurraya sp. DFI.2.37
CGAAAATGTGAAGACAAAAAAAGGGGAGTTAAAATCTTGTACATTCGTGATCAACAAGCGCAACACACATATTTCGGAAAAAGAAAATGTGCGCATCAAACCGCGTGAACGCCAAAAATTGAACTGGGATGACAAACTAACTTTGGAATTCAACGGGGATGCACCCCAATTGTCCGAACTGATTATTGAGAAAGTAAATAATGTACCCACCGTATTCCTATGCGGTAACTCCACGGTAGTAGACCAGGACAATGAACCTTGGGCAAGCTGGGGACAAATGATTCCCCGCTTCTTCAATGACAGCATTTGTTTTGCCAATTATGCAGAATCCGGCGAAAGCGCCAATACTTTTATCGGTGCAGGACGACTGAAAAAGGCATTGACACAAATGAAACCCGGAGATTATATTTTTATGGAATTCGGTCACAACGACCAAAAGCAAAAAGGTCCCGGTAAAGGAGCTTAT